>CAYHJH010000067.1:5330-7846 GCA_964356605.1 uncultured Anaerolineaceae bacterium | reverse complement strand
CCAATCGGCATCGCTTCCCTGCCCTGAGCCAAGCGAGGGGCGGAGCCCAGAGCGATGTCGAAGGGCCTGCCCCGGCAGCCACAGCGTGACGTCATGACTAAGCTCGACCAGAGCCGCGCAGGCCTTCATGAGCTGGATCGAATTTGCCGTCTTGGAAGGGACTTGAGAGGTCGAGATGCAGGCGATGCGCAACTTATCCCGTGGCCAGGGCCGCCTGCCGTTGGATCTCGCGCAAAGTCTTCCACACGAGCAGCACCGCAGTCCCCAAGAAGAAGCTGCTGAGGGTGATTGCCATTCCCACCGCCCCAAGCCGTGGGACCAGCAGGAAGATCAGCATGACTTTGGTCACCGCCGCGGCCAGGCTCACCTTGGTCGGATACTCAGGCAGCCCCAGGGGAAGCAGCACGGTGCGGTTCCAATAGAAAATGCTAACAGCAATCACTCCAGGCAGCAGCACTATCAAAGCCAGATAGCTTTCCGGCAAGAACTCCGCGCCCCACAACGAGACGACCCGGGACCCGAAGACCACCAGCCCGGCGGCGGCAGTGACCGAGAAGGCGCCCGAGATCAGGCTGCCACTGCGCAGCAAGTAGCGGACGTTGTTCCAACTGCGGGTTGCTACTTCGCGCGCCACTTCCCTATAAGTCGTGCTGATGAGCGGCTGCACCGGAATGAGCAGGACGTTCAGGATCGCCATGCTGACCTTGTAATACCCCGCCTGCAGCGGCGAGGTCAGCGCACCCAGCCACAGCAGCTCGCTGTCACGAGTCACCAGAGTCAGGGTTCCGGTCAGGTTGGTGCTCAGGGCGAAACGGGCCATTTCCCGCCTCCGCTCACCGATCCGCGAGAGCGGCACCCGCCACCAGCCTCGGCCCCAATGTCGCCGCGCGTGCACCCAGGCGGCAGCAGTCATGGCGAAGGCCCAAGCCACCTTTCCGAGCAAGTAAGCCAGCACGACCGCCTCCAGTCCGCCCTTCGCCAGCGCGGCGGCCACGATCAACGACAGCGTCAGCGCGCTCTGGCCGACCTGGATCCAAGCCTGCAAACGGAATTGATCAAGAAACTGCAGGACCCCCGTACCGCTCTCGGCGACCAGATGAGCCAACACCATGGACCCGTAGAGCGTAAACAAACTTGCCGTCTCCGCGTCGTGGGCCAGGTAGCGTGCGCCCAGCGGAGCTAGTAGCGCGATCAGCCCGAACGCGAGCACCGAGCTGGCGGCTTCTGCCAGCGCGGCCGACTTGACCGTCGCCGCGGCCCGCTCCGGCTCGCCGCGGGCGCTGAACTCCCCCACGTAGTTCACCACCAGCTCACTCATCCGGAACGAGGTGAGGCGATTGATCACGCTGGCAAAGACGGTGATGATGCCCAGGACTCCGAACGCCTGCACTCCCAACAAGCGCGCCGCCAGGATGCCTTGCAGCATGCTCATCGCCGCTGAGAGCGCGCTACCGGTGAAAAGGTAGCCCGAGTTGCGAATCACCCGCTGCATGAGCGGGTTGCGCAGCATGCGGCCGACCGGTGTTCGTTGAAGCAGTGAATGCGCGGGAGAGCTCTCTGCGTCTCCCACTCCTCCGCTAGTCAGAGGTGTCCACCTCCTTGGCCCAGGATCGCTCCTGTAGGTACCATCGCACGGTCCGCTCCAGACCGGCTTCCAACTGGACCGTCGGCTCCCAATCCAGCAGCTGGCGCGCCTTGCTGATGTCTGCCCAGGTCGCCGGCACATCGGCCTGCGCCGCGGCGTGTTGCTCTACCCGCGCCGGTTTGCCCAGCAGACCCTCGATTCGATGGACTACCTCCATCAGTTTCCAGGGCCGGTCGCCTCCCAGATTGATCACTTCATACCCCATCGGCCGCAGTGCGGCGACCGTCCCGCGAGCGATGTCGTCGACGTAGGTGAAATCGCGCTCCTGCTGCCCATCGCCGTAGACCCGAACCGGGCGATCTTCAGCGATCCACTGGATGAATCGAAAGATGCTCATGTCCGGACGTCCGGCTGGCCCGTAGACCGTGAAGTATCGCAATACGCTGACATCCAGGCCATGCAAATAATGGTAGGTGTGGCACAACAGCTCGGAGGCGCCCTTCGTCGCAGAGTAGGGCGAGAGCGGCCGGCCGATTTGGGCATCCTCTCGGAAGGGACGCGGGCTGTCGGCTCCATATAGGCTGGAGGTCGAAGCTTGAACAAACTTGCCGATTTTTCGCTCCCGGCAGAGCTCCAGCAAATTGATCGGCCCGAGAACGTTGGCCTGCGCGTACGCCCACGGGTCTCGCACACTAGCGCGTACTCCCGCGCGAGCGGCAATGTTCAATACCCCGTCAAAGGCCGCTTCCCCCCAGGCGCTGGCAAGGGAGATCCGATCGCTAATGTCCACTTCTGTGAAGTTGAAGTTCGGGAAGGACCGGAGTCGGGTGAGGCGGTAGTGCTTCAGCCGGGGATCATAGGCCGCGTTGAGGTTGTCCAGTCCGGTGACGCGATGGCCAGCATCCAGCAGCATCTCCGCCACGCGCGCACC
>CAYHJH010000067.1:3818-5230 GCA_964356605.1 uncultured Anaerolineaceae bacterium | reverse complement strand
CCATCAGGATTCACGCCGCAGGTCCGAAGCTGCTGTCTCTGGGATCACAGCCGAACGATCTTATTGTCCCCGACGTCCATGCCCACCAGGGCATTGCGGGCATCGAAGACCAGATTGGCGGCATGTGCGATCCCACGGTAGTCGACGCCCGCATGGTCCGTGATGATCACAACGCAATCGGCAGCACCGGCCACCCCCACCGGGTCCGCGACCGACTTAAGTCCCCAACCCTCGTCCTGAACCTCCGGGACGTGTGGGTCGTAGTAGCTCACCTCCGCGCCCTTTTCCCTGAGCAATCCAATCACGTCCAGCGCGGGCGACTCGCGGGTATCCGATACGTTCGGTTTGAAGGCTACACCGAGCACCAGCAGCCGGGAACCCTGCAGCGCCCGGCCGCGCCCATTCAGCGCGTCCTGCACTCGCTGCACAACGTAGCGCGGCATGTTGGTATTGATTTCGCTGGCCAGCTCGATGAAACGGGCGTTGTATTTCACGCTCTTCAGCTTCCAGGAGAGATACAGCGGATCGATCGGGATGCAGTGGCCCCCGAGTCCCGGTCCAGGTGTGAACTTCATGAATCCGAAAGGCTTCGTGGCGGCGGCCTCGATGACCTCCCAAACGTCCAGGCCCAGCCGCTCACACATCAGCGCCATCTCGTTCACCATGGCGATGTTGACCGCCCGAAAAGTGTTCTCCAGCAGCTTGGTCATCTCGGCCACTTCGGCCGAGGAGACACTTACGATGGAGTCGATCGCTCGCCCGTACATCGCGGCGGCCACTGCAGTGCATGCCGGCGTGACCCCACCGATCACCTTAGGAGTGTTGCGGATAGTCCAATCGGTCCGGCCGGGGTCCACCCGTTCCGGGGAGAAGGCAAGAAAGAGGTCCTGGCCGATTTGCAAGCCTGAGCTCTCCAGCTCCGGGAGCAACATCTCACGGGTCGTGCCGGGGTAGGTCGTCGATTCAAGGATCACAACCATGGGCGAATGCAGGGCCGGGCGCAGCGATCGGGCCGCATCCAATATATAGGACAGATCCGGATCACCGGTTTTCCTCAACGGAGTGGGCACGCTGATGCTCACCCCATCGACCTGCTCCAGGTCCGCGTAGGAAGTGGTTGCCGTCAACTTGCCGGACTCCGCCAGCGGAGCGACCGCCTCGCTGGCCACGTCCATCACATAACTCTCGCCAGCGTTGATGGCGCTCACCTTCCCGGGATCATGGTCGACGCCAATCACCCGGAATCCTGCCTCCGCCAGGAGGACGGCCAGAGGCAGTCCGACGTAGCCGAGCCCCACCACCCCGACCGTAGCCTGGCCGGTGGTGAACTTCCTCACCAACTCCTTTGCCGCGGGCGGCAGGTCGTTCTGTTGAGCAGCCATCTGCTTATGCCCTTGAAAACTCAAATCGAG
>CAYHJH010000067.1:0-3718 GCA_964356605.1 uncultured Anaerolineaceae bacterium | reverse complement strand
GCAGGTCGTTCTGTTGAGCAGCCATCTGCTTATGCCCTTGAAAACTCAAATCGAGTGATCACCCAGCCGCCTCCCTGCCCTGAGCTTGTCGAAGGGCCTGTCCTGAGCTTGTGCACCCTGAGGCTGCCGAAGGGTCGAAGGATCTGCCCAGTGCCACGCGCCGTGGCTCGGGTCACACCACGATCCTCGCCAGTCTGTTGGCCAGCGGACCATCAGAACAGACTCAGTTGCTGGATGTTTGCAGGCGGTGCTTCCTCGGCCGGGGCTTTGGCGACGAGCGCTGGGAGGCGGGCAAAATCCTGCTCGATCGTCCGGCGCAAGGACGGCTGGTGCAGCGCGGCCGCGGGGTGATACATCGCCACGACGGTCCGGCCGCCGACTCGCTGCGCGCGGCCGTGTATCGCGGAGATGCGCGCGTTGGGGATGAAACGCGCCATGGAAAACCGCCCGAGCGTGACGATGACTTTGGGATTGATGGCTCGGATCTGCCGCTCCAAATAGCCGGAGCAGGCTTCGATCTCTGGTGCCTGTGGATCGCGATTGCCCGGCGGCCGGCACTTGACGATGTTGGTGATGAAGACCTGCTCTCGCTTCATCCCAATGGAGGCCAGCAACTCTTCCAGGAAACTCCCCGCCGCCCCGACGAATGGGCGGCCCTGCTCGTTCTCGTGGAAGCCGGGGCCCTCCCCAATGAATAACAGCTCTGCATTTACCGGCCCCTCGCCGGGCACCGCGAGCTTGCGGGAGAGATGCAGTTTGCAATCTTTACAAACCGAAACCTGCTCGGCGACCGATTTGAGCTCCAGCTCCGCATTCACTCCGCCGCTCCTTCGCTAAGTTCGTGCAACGTCATCAGGATGGCGTCCTCTCCATTGTCTTGATAGTAGCCGGCCCTTCTCCCCACCTCCTCGAAACCCATCTTCTCATAGAGGTGGATGGCTGGTTGATTCGACGCCCGCACTTCGAGAGTTGCTACCTCGGCGCCGCGGGCGCGTGCAGTCCGCAGTGAGCGCATTAGCATCTGTTCTCCGATTCCCTGCGTGCGGTGTTTGGGGTCGACGGCAAAGGTACTGATGTGAACTTCGTCGCCGATCAGCCAATATCCAATGAACCCGACCACCTGCTCACCAGTCGCGTCAGACTTCTCGGCGACGAAGAGCTGCGCCGCCGGGTTCTCGATCAGCTCAAATCGATAACTACGTTCAGGCCAGGGAACGGGGAAAGAGGATCGGTCGATCGCCAGTACATCCGGGAGATCCTCTAGGGTCATCTCCCGGATGTACACGCGGGCAGGAATTGCGATCACGCTGCGCTGGTATCGAGATAAATTGGCGCGAGATTGGCCGGATCGTCGAGCTTTCCCTGTCGCACCTTTTCCAGGCCCAGCTCCGCCAGGAAACTCGGTCGGCGGACACAGAGCGCAGGTGGGGCCAGCGCCACGAACTCCGCGTTGCGAAGGGCCTCCCGACTTTCCGGATCCAGCTCTCCGCAGATGTAGGTGGTCTGCTTCAGCTCACGCTGAAGCTCTTCCCACTTGAGAGTGAGTGCGCCTTTCCGTGCCGACCAACCCTTGCGGCTCCATTTGTACCACACCGCCGCGACCCGGCCCCGGCCGACCTGCAGCACTGCCAGCATCGGATCTTCGCGGAAGGGCTGTGCGCTGGCCAAGATATCCAGAGTTGGAATACCGACCAGCTGTAGGTTGTAGGCCAGGCTGAGGCCCTTGGCCAAGGCAAGGCCGATGCGCAGCCCCGTGTAGGAACCCGGGCCGACCGCGACGGCGACTGTGGTCAAATCCGAGGGCTCGATCCCCACCCGGCGCATCGCCAGCGCCACTTCGGGGGCCAATTCACTTGTGTGGTGGCCGTCACCAAACCAGATGCTCTCGCTCAGGACTTGCGCGCCGTCGTGAAGCGCGACACCCAGCATGCGTGTGGCGGTGTCTATCGCCAGCAGCATGCTCAACCCCCGAAGGCCGCCTGGCGGAAGCGGCGCAGCAGTCTCTCATAACGTAAGCCGCGGGCTTCGAACCGAAGGTTGCGCCGCATTTCGTCGACCCAATGAATGTTGATCCACAAATGCTCCTCTGGCAGCACCTCCATCACTCGCTCCGGCCACTCCACCAGCACCGGACCCGCACCATTGAACAGGTCAAACAGCCCGAGAGCGGCCGCTTCCTGCGCACTCCCAAGGCGAAACGCGTCAAAATGGTACAGGCGGAGCGAGTCCGCCCGTCGATATTCGTTGATCAGTACGAAACTGGGGCTGGTAACCTGGTCCAACGCCCCCCAACCGCGCGCGAACCCCTTGGCGAGGGTGGTCTTGCCTGCCCCCAGGTCGCCGGCCAGGCAGAAGATGTCTCCCGGCTTGGCCAGTTCCCCCAGCCGCACCCCCAGGCGTTCCGTTTGCTCTGGACTATGGCTCAGGAACTCCAGGCTCCGTTCATCCAGGATGGGCATGGGGGGCCAGGATTATACGTCCGAGGTACCCCCCTCACAAGCACTTTCCATCGGGTATGCTTACATACTAGAATTCCTCGGATGCGCGTCCTAGTTATCTCCGACATCCATGCCAATCTCACTGCGCTCCAGTCGGTCCTGGACGATGCCGCGCAGCGTTCTCCCTCCTTTGAAGCGGTCTGGTGTCTGGGCGATCTGGTCGGCTACGGGCCCGATCCGAACGAATGTGTTGAGGTTGTTCGTTCCCTACCCGGTCTGGTATGCCTGATTGGCAACCACGACCAGGCCGCTCTTGGAATCACGCCGCTCACTCGTTTCAACCATGACGCCCGAGCCGCAGCGGCCTGGACCCAAGAGGTGCTGACCGAAGACAGCGCAGAGTTCCTTCGGACCCTCCCCAGCGAGGCACGCGTGGACAGCTTCACCCTGGCCCACGGCAGCCCGCGGCAGCCGGTCTGGGAATACATCCTCGACCCGCGTACCGCCGATGCAAACTTTAACGAATTCCAGACCGACTACTGCGCGGTAGGGCACTCCCACCTGCCGCTCGTCTTTCAACGCAGCAGCGCCGACGCCTTCGCCTTGTCCCGGCAGGTTGCCGGAGACCAGGTTGTGGCCCTCTCGCCCCGAATGATCTTGAACCCCGGCTCGGTGGGCCAACCACGAGATATGGACCCGCGGGCCGCCTATGCCATCCTCGACCTGCAAACCCGCAACTGGGAATCCCGGCGGGCAGCGTACGACATCGGCGATGTGCAGCTCAGAATGCTGAAGGCGGGGCTGCCGGAGCGGCAGGCTCTTCGGCTGGTTGCAGGCTGGTAAATGGGCCAAGCCGGACCGCCTAGGTGCTTGCTGAAAGACGATCTTTCGCCCTCACCCCCTACCCCCTCCCCGCCGACGACCGTCGACGGTAGACGGTTGACCGTCCTCCGTCTTCCGTCCACCGTCCTTCTCCCAGAGTTGGGACGGCCACCCAGCGCGAAGAGGCGGCAGGGGGTGGGGGGCAAGGCCTCCGGCCGGTTTTTCAGCATCCTGCCAGAGCAACCGGCGCGCTCAGGGAACCGTTTCAGACCGCACAGCGTCATCATTCTCGATAGCGACGCGCATTGAGGAGCATCCCATGAAGAAGAGAATACTTTCCGGACTTAGCCTCGCACTGGCCGGCCTGCTAGCTGCCTGCGCCAGTGCACCACAGACCAGCCTAGTCGAGCCCTCGGTGGGCTTCGAAGCCCCCAGTGCTTTGGGCAACTTCGCCGGGG
>CAYHJH010000066.1:1691-7957 GCA_964356605.1 uncultured Anaerolineaceae bacterium | reverse complement strand
TCTCGCCCTACACCACCCCGGTCAGCGGGCTGTACCTGTGCTCGTCGTCAACGCCCCCGGGAGGCGGCGTGCACGGCATGTGCGGATACCACGCGGCCCGGGCGGCATTGAAGCGCAGCCTGAAGTAACATCAGGCCTACAGGCCAAAATCCACTCCAGGTATAGCCCAAACAGATTAGGGAATTGTTGACTTGCGATTAGGGCCCGCGATAGCCGGCTTCAGGGGGAGTCCCAGCCACCTTTCCGTGCCGACTCAACGATTGCTGCTTGCTCCGAGGCAGGAAGCAGAATCGGCTCGCGCCCTTCGAGGGCGATCGCCAGGTAATACACCTGAGCAGCTTGTTCGGCGTGTAGGCTGCGGATGAAGGCCACCTCCAGGGTCCGCCCGACGCAGAACAGGCCATGGTTCGGCCAGACCACCCCGAAACGGTCCCCCATGGCTTCCACATTCGCAGCCGCGAAGGCCGGGCTCCCGCTTTTCATCCGGGGGCCGACAGCCAGCCCCTTTCCGGCGAATGCGTGCACGAAGTTTCCTAGAACATTGGGAAGCGTTTTGTTCAGTGCGTAGAGCGCATTGATATATGGAGGCTCGGTGTGTGCGCAGGCGCCAATTCTGGCGTCCGAGCGGTAAGCGGCCAGATGCACCGGCACTTCATAAGACGGGGCATGCGGCTCCCGCAGAATTCGCCCGTCTAGCTCCAACTCGACGATGTCTCCCGGCCGCATCGTGCTGTACGGCAAGCCGGTGGGCGTGATCAAGATCCGATTGGTCCCTGGGATGCGCGCGCTGAAATTTCCCTGGCTGCGCAAGACCAGGCCATACGCCTCGCAGCGCTGGGCGACCTCTACCAGGTCGCGCCGCAGCGGCCAATCCTCAACCATTCCGCATCATGTTGTCCTTTGCAAAACTCAAAAGCACCCGGCTGCGTATCTTACACCGCGGCAGAGGCGCCTGCTTGGCATGCTGGCTATTGCCCGCCCGGTGACGGGTTGTTAGGATATCGCCAGAGCCCGCCCCGAGAGGAGCAGACGATGAAGCGATGGGTAATCGGTGTGGACCTGGGGGGCACGCAGATCCGCGCCATCCGCACCGACCTGAATGCTCAGAAACAATCCCGCGCCCAACTGCAGACCGAGGCGCAGGAGGGTCCGCAAGCGGTCCTGCAACGGATCTTTGCCGCGATCCGAGAAGCCATGCTGGGGGTAGATCCTGAAGAGGTCTTGGGGATCGGCATCGGCGCGCCGGGACCGATCGACCAGTCCGGTCGGCTCTATGATCCGCCCAACCTGCCCGGCTGGAAAGGGATTTCACTGACCGAGCCAATATTCGATCAATTCCAGATTCCGACCTTCGCCGGCAACGACGCCAACCTGGCAGCGCTGGGGGAGGTGAGATTTGGCGCAGGGCAGGGTCTGGACCACTTGATCTTTATGACCGTCGGCACCGGCATCGGCGGTGGGGTGATCAGCGGCGGGAAGCTGCTGCTGGGGGCGCGCGGATTCGCGGCCGAGGTCGGTCATCAGACCCTCGACCCGGACGGCCCGATCTGCAGCTGCGGGCAGCCGGGGCACCTGGAAGCGCTGGCCTCCGGACCCGCCATCGCCCGTCGCACCCGCGAGCGGCTAGAAGCGGGCGCCGTCTCGTCCATCGCAGAGTACGCCGAGGGAGGGCGGGAGATCACCGCCAAGTCGGTCACCGATGCGGCCCACCACGGAGACAAGCTGGCGCTCGAGCTACTGCAGGAGGCGGGCACGTACATCGGGCTGGGTTTGGTGAACCTGATTCACATCCTGGAGCCCCAGCGTATCTTGCTAGGCGGCGGCGTCAGTCAGGCTGGTGAACTGCTGTTGGAGCCGATCCGGCAGACGGTGCACGACCGGGTGATGTCGCCGATTTATCGAGAAGTCGCGATCCGGCCGGCGGCGCTTGGCAAAGACGTCGGGCTGATGGGAGCGGTGGCACTGGTACTGGAAGAATCGAGCGCCAACTCACTCCGTCAACCGCCTGCTTGACAACCAGTGGTAGAATGCTCCCTTGACATGTTTTATTGACACTCACTACGCGCGTTTCCTCTCTCGCCGGAAAGCCTAAAGCCTAGCGGCTTTCCACTCCACCTTAAGGATTCAATTGAATCCGCCGCGAGAGCCCGCGCGGTGGACCTTAGACCGGGGACGAGCATCCAATCCGGACCTCGCCTCTGCGCGCCCGCTTGCGGGCTGGATCGAGTTTGGACGGTATGGCCGCTGAACTGAACACCATGGATTTGCAGCAAACCCTGGCCAAGCGCCGGCTCGTGGGGCTCTGGCGCCTCGCGCGCGGCTACCGGCTGCTCCTGCTGATCGCCACCTCGGGCGTGGGCGTGGCTTCCTTGGCGCGCGCCGGAACTTACCTGCTGTTGGGGTACTTCGTGGACGCGGTCTTGGTCCGGGATGATCTGCGGCGGGCGCTGCCGTGGGTGGCGGGCGGGTTCATTGTCTTGGCGCTATTTCAGGGCGGCCTCACCTACCTGAGCGGCCGCCTGGCGGCCCGTTCGGCGGAAGGCATCGCCAAGCGGCTGCGGGAGTTCATGTACGACCATCTGCAGCGGCTTCCCTTCGCCTATCACGATCAGGCCCGCACCGGCGAGCTGGTCCAGCGCTCCACCTCGGATGTCGACGCGGTCCGTCGATTCTTTTCCGATCAAGCCATCAATGCCGGACGAATCTTCTTGATGTTCCTGGTTAACCTGGCAGTTTTGATAAGTCTGGACGTGCAGCTAGCGCTGCTCTCGGTGATAGTCGTGCCGATAACGGTGACGATGTCGTACCTTTTCTTCCGCCGGATCTCGCAGGCCTATGAGGACTACCAAGAGCAAGAGGCCGTGCTCTCAGCGACCCTGCAGGAGAACCTGGCCGGGGTCCGGGTCGTGAAGGCATTTGCCCGGCAGGAGTTCGAGCGGAACAAGTTCGACACCGAGAATTGGGAGAAATTCCGGCGCGGGCGGCGGCTGCTCATCATGCACTCGCTGCACTGGCCGATCTCAGACATCCTCTCAGGCCTGCAGACGCTATTTGGCTTCACCATCGGTGCCCTGATGGTGATGGACGGCCGGATGAGCATCGGGACCTATGTGACCTACTCTGGGTTGCTCATCTGGATCATCTGGCCCATCCGGAACCTGGGCCGGCTGGTGGTGGATATGTCCTCCGGTCTTGGCTCCTACGGCCGGGTGGTGGAGATCATCCGCGAGCAGCGTGAGCCGCTCGATGATGGCAGCTACCTCCCGTCCAGGCCCCCCAAGGGCGAGCTGATCTTCGAGGGAGTGGGATTCGCCTACGACGGGGGCAGCGAGGTGCTGGAGGACATCAGCGTGCATGTCCGCCCGGGGCAGGCGATCGCTCTGCTCGGTCCGACTGGGTCAGGCAAGACCAGCCTGGTCAACCTGTTGCCTCGCTTCTACGACTACACCAGCGGCAGCCTGCGGCTGGACGGGGTGGAGTTGAAATCCTATCCGCGCCGCTTCTTGCGCCGGCACATTGGGATCGTGGAGCAGGAGCCATTCCTGTTCTCGCGCACCATTCGCGAGAACATCGCCTACGGGGCTGGTAGCGACGTCAGCCAAGAAGAGATCGAGGCCGCGGCCCGCGCCGCCGCCATCCACGACGTGGTCCTGGCCTTCCCGGATGGCTATGACACGCTGGTCGGCGAGCGGGGGGTGACCCTTTCTGGAGGGCAGAAGCAGCGGGTGGCCATCGCGCGCACCCTGTTGATGGACCCGCGCATCCTGATCTTGGACGACTCGACCTCGTCTGTGGACACTGAGACCGAGGCACTGATTCGAGAGGCACTGGAACGGCTGATGCGCGGCCGCACCAGCTTCATCATCGCCCATCGGGTACAGAGCTTGATGATCGCTGACCTGATCTTGGTGCTGCAAGGCGGACGGATCGTGCAGCGCGGCACCCACGCCGACCTGGTAGCCGAAGTGGGCCTGTACCGGCAGATCCACGCGGCTCAAACCCGCATCGAAGTAGAACTAGAAAAGGAACTCGCCAGTGTCTGATTTTGGGTTCGAGGAAGAGGAGTTCAGCACCAATTTCAGCGGCAAGGCCTTCCGGCGCCTGCTGGGCCAGACCCGCCCGCACTGGCGCTGGCTGATCGGTTTTCTGCTGACGATCGCGCTGGTTTCGTTGCTGGATTCTGCTTTTACCTACATCAGCAAAGAGATCATCGACCAGGGAATTCTGCCGGCAGATCGAGGTGCGCTGCGGCGCTGGGTGGAGATCTACGCCGCGCTGATCTTGATTCAGGCCATCGGCGTCTTCATATTCATCTACCTGGCCGGCGTGCTGGGAGAGCGGATTCGTTACGACCTGCGGCGGACTCTGTTCAACCACCTGCAGAAACTCTCGCTCAGCTATTTCGACCGAACGCCGGTAGGCTGGATCATTTCGCGAGTCACCTCCGACACCGATCGGATGGCGGACTTGCTGACCTGGGGGCTGTTGGATGTGAGCTGGGGGATCATGAACACCGTCACCGCGGTGGTCTTTATGTTGATCATCAATTGGCGCATGGCGCTGCTCATCCTGGTAATCATCCCGGTGCTCGTGATTGTTGCCTTAGAGTTCCGCAAGCGCATCCTGGCCGAGTTCCGGAATGTGCGGAAGATCAACTCCAAGATCACCGGCACTGTCGCCGAGAGCATCACGGGGGTGCGAGTTACCAAGGCCCTTGGCCGGGAGGAGCAGAACCTGCTCGAATTTGGCGAGCTGACGGGGGCGATGTATCGCTCGTCCTTCCGGGCCGCCTGGTTGTCGGCGCTGTTTCTGCCAGCCGTTCAACTGATCAGTGCATTCGCAGTGGGCACCGTCGCCTGGTACGGCGGTCTCCAGGTGCAGCTCGGCGGGATGACCCTCGGCGGCATTCAGGCCTTCGTCTCCTACATTACCTTCATGCTGTGGCCAATCCAAGAAATGGCGCGGGTGTTCGCGGAGATGCAGCACGCAGTGGCATCGGCGGAGCGGGTGTTTTCCTTGATGGACTCGCTGCCGGAGATCGTGGATCGACCGGGGGCTTATGACCCCGGGACTATCTTGGGCGACATCGTCTTCGAGGGCGTCGATTTTTGGTATGACGCCGACAGCCCGGTGCTCAAGGGTTTCGCTCTGCACATACAGCGCGGGGAGACGATCGCGTTGGTCGGCCCGACCGGCGGCGGGAAGAGCACGATCGTGAACTTGCTGGCGCGTTTCTATGAACCCAAGGCCGGCACGATCCGGATCGGTGAGCACGACTACACCGAACTTTCCTTGGAGGCAATCCACTCCCGATTGGGAATGGTGTTGCAGACGCCGCACCTGTTCTCCGGCAGCATTCTGGAGAACATCCGCTACGGCCGGCTGGGTGCCAGCCAGGCAGAAATCGAGCAGGCCGCCAAGATCGCCGGCGCCCACGACTTTATCGTGGAGATGGAGAAGGGCTACGGTACGGAGGTGGGCGAGGGCGGCGGCCTACTCTCCGTGGGTCAGAAGCAGCTGATCAGCCTGGCCCGGGCCGTGCTGGCCGACCCAGAGATCTTTATCATGGACGAGGCGACCAGCTCGGTGGATACCCTCACCGAGTCCCGGATCCAGCGCGGCATCGAAGCACTGATGAGCGGTCGGACCAGCTTCATCATCGCCCACCGGTTGTCCACCATCAAGCGGGCTGACCGGATACTGCTGATCGAGAAAGGCCGCATCACGGAGATGGGCAGCCACACCGAGCTGCTGCAGGCCCGCGGCCACTACTACCGGCTCTACACCCAGCAGTTCAGGCGGCAGCTGGACGCAGAGGTGGAGGCGCTCGGCGCACCAAGCCCGGCTCCCGCGTAACTTGGGCGGCCGTTAACTTGAATACTGCAACTAACAAAGGCTCGCCGGGCCTAGCCTGGCGAGCCTCTTCTCTTGATGATGCAGACCTCAGTCCGCGGCGGTTTCTGCCTCTGCGGGGATCGGCTCGGCTTCCATAGCCTCACCCTGCCCCAGAAATGCCTCGAGCGACGCGAAGATGGTCGAGATTACCTCCGGCCGGGCGGAGTAGCGCTTCTCCACTCCATGCAGTTGAGAGAAAACACCCTCCCAATGCCTGCGTGCTAGAATCGGCGAATGCGCTCCTGGGCCGGGATCATCGAGCGGTACCGCCCGTACCTGGACCTGCCAGAGGGCGCCTCCCCAGTCAGTCTGTACGAAGGCAACACGCCTCTCATTCCGCTCCCTCCGCTGGCGAGTTCACTGGGCGCCTT
>CAYHJH010000066.1:0-1591 GCA_964356605.1 uncultured Anaerolineaceae bacterium | reverse complement strand
GCGGCGGCCGATCCAGCTCGTAAACTCGCTCAATCCGTACCGGTTGGAGGGCCAAAAGACCGCCGCTTTCGAGATCTGCGAGGCCCTCGGATGCGCGCCGGACTGGCTGACTCTTCCGGTGGGTAACGCTGGCAATATCACCGCCCATTGGATGGGCTTTCGCCAGTTCGAGGCCAAGAAAGGCACCGGGCTTCCCAAACTGCTTGGCGTCCAGGCCGAAGGAGCAGCGCCGCTCGTGCACGGAAGGGCGGTTCCCCATCCTGAAACGATTGCCAGCGCCATCCGGATCGGCCGTCCGGTCCGGGGCGAACAGGCGCTGCAAGCCGCCGGTGAATCGGGCGGCCGGATTGTGGCCGTAACCGATCACGCCATCCTTGCGGCCCAGCGCGATTTGGCGCGCCTGGGGCTGTGGGTGGAACCCGCCTCGGCCGCCGGCCTCGCCGGCCTGCGATCCGAAGTGGAAGCCGGAAGGCTGTCGCTGCTCGGCCAACGGGTGGTGTGTGTATGCACCGGACACGGACTTAAAGACCCAGTGACCGATGGCGAGCTGGCACCCCCGATCCCGGCGGATGCGGGGGCGCTGGAAGAGGCTCTCCAGGCATGACCCGGCTCAGCGTTCGTGTTCCCGCCAGCGCCGCAAACCTTGGACCGGGCTTTGACACTCTCGCGCTGGCTCTGGATCTGTACAACGAGCTGGAGGTCGAGCTTACTGATGCGGACCTGGCGCTGACGATCGAGGGTGCAGGCGAGGGCGAGTTGCCAAAGGACGCCAGCAACTTGATCGTCCGGGCCGCACTGAAGCTGTTCCGCATCCTTGGGAAGAAGCCTCCTGGCTTGCGGCTGCGGTCAGTCAACTGCATCCCGCTCGGCGGCGGATTGGGTTCCTCCGCAGCTGCCATCGCCGCCGGCTTGCTGGCGGCCGATGCGATCGCCGGGGCAGGCCTCTCGCGGGAAGACCTGCTGAAGGTGGCATCTGATCTAGAAGGTCATGCGGACAACCCCGCAGCCGTACTCTTTGGCGGGCTCATCCTGGTGAGCGAGGGCCCGCTGATCTGTCAGGTGCCGATCGTGGATTTGCAAGTTGCGGTCGTCGTCCCCAAGCTGGATCTGCCCACACTCCAAATGCGTCAGGTCCTGCCGCGCAATGTGCCGCTTACGGACGCCATTTTCAATATTGGACGCGCCAGCATGACCGTAGAAGCACTGCGCCGCGGCGACTATGAACTGCTCTCCCGGGCGATGGAAGACCGCCTCCATCAGCCCTACCGGACGCCGCTGATCCCTGGCTTCGATGCCGCGCGGAAGGCGGCCCTTCAATCCGGCGCGGCCGCGGTCACGCTGGCCGGGGCCGGTCCCGGCCTCATCGCCTTTGCCCCAACTGGGCACGCAAGGATCGCCGACGCCATGGCGGAATCCCTTCACTCCTTCGGCCTCTCGACCCAGAGCTTTGTCCTTGCTCCAGCCCGGGACGGCGCCCAGGTCCGCTCCCCCGACTAACCTCGGTGGGCCACCGCTTTGGGCCATTGAGGGTCCCGATGACAGGGACTAGAATGAACGATAATCAGACCCGGGTTGTATTAATTGCGACCCT
>CAYHJH010000065.1:2908-7965 GCA_964356605.1 uncultured Anaerolineaceae bacterium | reverse complement strand
GGGTTCAACGGCCAGCCACAGAAAGCAGATGCAGCGCTGCTCCTCCCAGCAGCGTCCCGCTCACAACCGCCGCGCCCCACAGCGCGTAGGACAGAGGACGATCCGGAGTCTTCCGATAGAACCAGCTGCCAACGACCAGATCGGCCAGCCACGCCAACCCTGCAATCAGCGGGAGCAACAGCAAACGCCCAGGCGGCGCCAGAGGTCCTGGCTCGCCTCGCGGGCCAAAGCCGAATGGGATTTGCGTCGGCAGTGCGGGGGCGCTCAAGACCAGAATCGCCAACGCGAAGAGCGGCAGCGCCATCCCTGCCAGGATCAGCGAGCGGGCCACTCGATCGGACCAGATGCGGGTGAATAAGAAGTCCGGTCTCTCAGAGCGTTCAGCGATGATCTCCAGCGCGCCCATGCGGGTCGCACCCAGGAATGCGCTCTGGAAAGCCTGAAGATCTGGCGGGGAGATGGCCAGCAATCGTTCGCCGCCGGTTTGCACCATCAGCTGCTCGCCCGAGCTCGCAAAGAATTCGATCTCCTGACCCCCCGCTGCCCGTGCCCGACCCACCAGGCAGCCTGGCCACCAGAAGCCAAACGCCGGGCGCTGCGGACCTGCGAATTGGCTGGCTGGCTGCATTCCAACGATCGACCCGATCGGAACTTGCTCGTAGACCAGTCCCCACTGGATATAGAGTCCGTCACGATCGACCCGATAACGAGCGCTCGCTAGCCCGAACAGCCGGTATGCGACCAGCAGCGCAAGCGGCAGGGCGAGCAGGAGCGCCGCGATCCAGATCAGACTTCCAGGGGAGATCGGCCCCGAACCCAGGCGGGCGATGCTCAGCCCGATCACGGCAAGGAACAGCGCCAGCAGAGCAGCCCCAAGAACGATTCCAAGGATTCGATTCGGTCGGAAGTTCATTTGAGACGATCGTTTGCTTATCCCTAGCTTACTCTACTTGCCCTCACCGAAGTTTTTGGATTGGTCGCCTGGAACATTCCCCGCGACAGCTTCGCGGATGCCGAATCAAAACAAAAGACCCCCGGATGCGCTGGAGGTCTTCTTGACTTGAGTTAAGCCGGTATCTTTGCGAGGCGTTTCCGCCTCCAGATCACTTCACCGCCACAGGCACCTTCTCGTAGACGGTTTCGGTCCAGTGCGAGTAGCGCGGCAGCTTGCCGCGCACGAGATCGTCGTAGATCCTGCGAAGCTGGGTTGTGACCGGGCCCATCACCCCTTCTCCAATCGGGCGGAAGTCCACCCGGGTCACGGCCGTAATCTGCGCCGCCGTGCCGGTCAGGAATAACTCCTGACACAGGAATACTTCAGTCCGGTCGATCGGGCGCTCGACCACATCCCGCCCGAGCTCCTCCCGCACCAGCTCAATCACGGTGCGGCGGGTGATTCCCTCCAGAATATTCTCGGTGATGGACGGAGTGACCAGCACTCCGTCTCGAAGCATGAAAACGTTCTCGGCGCTCCCCTCCGCCACGTGTCCGTCAGGGTTGAGCACCAGAGCCTCATCGAAGCCGGCCCTCACCGCGTCGGTTTTGATAAACGCGGTGTTGACATAGGCGCCGCTGATCTTGCCTCGAGCCGGCATGGCGTTGTCGTCCACTCGCCGCCAGGAGGAGAATGTCACGTGGGCATCCGTGTCGTGTTCCACGTACTTATCAAACGGCACGGCGCACATCGACAACTCGTCTGTCAAGCCGTGAAGTTTGACACCAATAATCTCGTCCGCCTTGTACAACAGCGGACGAATGTAGCAGTCTTCCCGGTAGCCCTCCATCCGGAGCAGCTGCACTGTAATGTCCCGGAGCTCTTCCCTTGTATACCGCTCCCCGCCACAGAGCAGCTTCGCCGAATTCAGCAGGCGTTCATAGTGATCCAATGGGCGGAAGATGAAGAGCTGTTCTTCCTCATCGTTCCAGTACGCTCGTAGGCCAGCAAAGGCCGCTGTTCCGTAGTTCAGAGAATGGGTCAGCAGACCCAGCTTGGCATCGCTATAGGGGACAAACTGACCGCGAAAATAGGCGTACTTGGGAAGTTCCACTTCGTTACACCTCCTGCCAGAGGATCTGCGCTCCGCATGTGGGAGTGGCAAGCGGTCGTCCCAAAATCACACTTCACGACCCGACCGCATCAGGAGTTCGTACTTCCCGCCTTGAGAGTGCGGGCGAAGGGTCTGGCAATCCATTATATCTTGCGCATTCAAGCGCTGACAAGGACAGAGTCCCTAGACGGACGGGAGAAGGGTCACCTGCCCGGTCATCCCATCAGGTCGATAACCCCCCGGATGCCCGGCAGATTGGGGACGATTTCCAGAACCCTCTTTCGCAGGGCCGGGTCGGGAACCTTGCCAACCAGCGAAACGCGTCCCAGGTGGCTGTGGACGGAGAGCGTGCCAGGGGGCAGCTTGGTCAGCATCTCGTCCGAAGCCATGGCCCTGGCGACGGCGATCTCGAGCTCATGGTCGGGGAGAATTCGGTCGATGATGCCAGTCACGCCGGGGACCCGGCGCACCGAGGCAAGGATCCCATCCTTAATCAGCCCGGTTCGTACCGGCCCGGCGATCTCGACCTGCCCATCCGGCCTGACCTCGACCCGCAGCTCGGAGAGAGCCGGTCGCAGCGGGTCGTACCGCCACAGGGCATCTTCAACTGCAAGCTGCAGATCTTGGAGGGCCGTGTCGATCATGCTTCCGACTCCCCAGCTGATCGGAATTATAGCCTTCAGCAGAATCAAACGGGCGGGTCGTAGTGCCTGACCCGCCCGATCCTTGCGCGTGCCGGCGAGACTTACGCCTCCCGGAATTCACCCTCCACGACGTCGCCCTCCCCTTCTTTATCGGACCTCGGCGAGCTCGGTCGAGCCGTGGTGCCTCCCGGCCCGGCCTCTCGCTCCGGCTCAGGCGTCGGGGGCTGCTGAGCATATAGCTGCTGGCTGAGGGCGTAGCTGGCCTGTTGGACCTCTTCGGTCAGCTGCTTGATCTGGTTCAGGTCGTCACCCTGGATGGCCTCGCGCAGCTGCTTGATCTTGCCTTCGATCCGCTCGCGGTCGTCTTGCGGGACCTTGTCACCCAGCTCGCGCAGCGCCTTTTCGGCCTGGTAGGCCATGCTGTCTCCGGTGTTGCGGACGTCGGCGTGCTCTTTGCGCGCTCGGTCCTCCGACTCGTGCCGCTTGCCTTCCTGCACCATCCGCTCCACGTCCTGCTTGCTCAGGTTGGTGGAAGCCGTGATCGTGACCGACTGCTGCTTGCCGGTGGCCTTGTCTCTGGCGCCAACGTTGATGATCCCGTTGGCATCGATGTCAAACGTGACCTCGATTTGCGGAATCCCGCGCGGCGCCGACGGGATGCCTTCCAAACGGAACCGGCCCAGGGTCATGTTGTCGGCTGCCATGGAGCGCTCACCCTGCAGCACATGGATGTCGACTGCCGTCTGGCCGTCCTCCGCGGTCGAGAATGTCTCGGTCTTCTTGATCGGGATGGTCGTGTTGCGCTCGATCAAGATCGTCATCACCGCGCCAAGGGTCTCAACACCCAGGGAGAGCGGCGTGACGTCCAGCAGCAGCACGTCCTTCACATCTCCGGCCAGCACGCCAGCCTGGATGGCAGCGCCCACAGCCACCACCTCGTCCGGGTTGACGCCTTTGTGCGGCTCCTTGCCGGTGCGCGACCGCACCAGGTCCTGCACCATCGGCATGCGGGTCGCGCCGCCGACGAGCACGACTTCATCTACATCACTGGCCTTCATGCCCGCGTCCTTCAGCACCGCGTCAAACGGTCCGTGGATGCGCGAGACCAGATCTTCCGAAAGTTGCTCGAACTTGGCTCGGCTGAGCTTCATCTGCAGGTGCTTGGGGCCGGCCGCGTCGGCTGAAACGTACGGCAGATTGATCTCGGTCTCCGTGACCGTTGAGAGTTCGATCTTGGCCTTTTCAGCCGCCTCCCGCAGCCGCTGCAGCGCCTGCCGTTCCGGGCGCAGGTCGATGCCCTGATCCTTCTTGAACTCATCGGCGATCCAGTTCAGGATGCGGTGATCCCAGTCGTCGCCGCCCAGATGGGTATCGCCGTTGGTGGCTTTGACTTCCACAACACCCTCGCCGACCTCGAGCACGCTGACGTCGAACGTACCGCCGCCCAGGTCGAAGACCAGGATCGTTTCGTTCTCCTTCTTGTCCAAGCCATAGGCCAGGGCAGCCGCGGTCGGCTCATTGATGATGCGCATCACTTCCAGACCGGCGATCTTGCCGGCGTCCTTGGTCGCTTGCCGCTGAGAGTCATTGAAGTAGGCGGGAACGGTGATGACCGCCTTGCTTACCGGCTCGCCCAGATGCGCCTCGGCGTCGGTCTTGAGCTTTGCCAGAACCATCGCCGAGATCTCCTGCGGGGTGTACTCTCGGTTATTGGCCGGGATCTTGACCCTCACGTCGTCGCTGGCGCCCTGGACGGTCTCGTAGGAGACCATCTTGCGCTCGGTCTCGACCTCGTCGTAGTGGCGTCCCATAAAACGCTTGATGGAATAAACTGTATTCTCGGAGTTCACCACCGCCTGGCGCTTTGCGGTCTGACCCACCAAGCGCTCGCCGGTTTTGCTAAACGCCACAACCGAGGGGCACAGGCGCCCGCCTTCCGCCGTGGTAATAACGACTGGATCGCCGCCCTCCATCACGGCTACGACACTGTTGGTCGTGCCTAAGTCAATCCCAATGATCTTTGCCATGCGAATTCACCTCAACCGAGTGTAAACGTCCCTATCATAATCGAGGCGCACAAGAGGAGCGTTAACGCAGCAATGGAATCCTATAGCGGTCAGCCGTCAGCGGTCAGCAATCAGCAATCAGCTATCAGCCATCAGCCATCAGCCGTCAGCCATCAGCCGTCAGCCATCAGCGCAGGCTTGGGCTGAAAGCTGACTGCTGAGAGCTGACAGCTTGCCTGGTGAGCTTTCTTACGCAGAATGTCCCAGTCCGCGTGATATAAGAGCAGGCTCGGCTTGAGGTCTAATGATCGACCTGGAGCAATTCCGTAAGGAGAAAGACGACTTCTTCCGCAACAGCC
>CAYHJH010000065.1:0-2808 GCA_964356605.1 uncultured Anaerolineaceae bacterium | reverse complement strand
ATGATCGACCTGGAGCAATTCCGTAAGGAGAAAGACGACTTCTTCCGCAACAGCCCCCACAGCCCGCTTCTGCCGGAGCAGCGGCGCTCTTTCCCCGGAATGCGCTACTTTCCCGAGAATCCGGAGCTGCGGCTCAAGGCGGAGGTCAAGCGGTTCCCCACAGGGGAGGTAGTCCAGATTCAGACCAATACCGGGGATGTTCAGACCTACCAGCGCTTTGGCCGCTTTCCGTTCGAGGTGGACGGCCAGCAGGCCGAGCTCACGATCTTTGAGAACGAGAACGGCTACTTTCTGCCCTTCGCCGACTCGCTAGCCGGCACGGAGACCTACGCTGCTGGGCGGTACCTGGAGCCGGAGCGACTCCCGGACGGCCGGTTCGAGGTGGACTTCAACCTGGCCTACAACCCGTACTGTGCCTACAACGAGAAGTGGTCCTGCCCCATCACCCCGGCCGAGAACCGACTTAAGCTGCCCATTCGGGCCGGCGAGAAGACTTTCGACGCGCACGACGCGCACTGAGAATCCCGACCGCGACTTCCAGTCGCAGCACCCCCATCGCCGTGAGCCCCGGTTCTCTAGAGGGCACTGGTTCCTATTCCTGCCTCAACTCGGTTCCTAGCGCATCGGCCCGGAAGCTCAAGGTCCTGCCAGCCAGGCGAAGGGTGATCCTCCAACCTGGTGTGATGGCCTCCGTGCAGGCTTCTCCGGCATCTGGTAACCCGAGGCATCCATCGGGCCACTCGACCGCTTCATAGTTGACGACCTCAACCGCCTCCGGCGCGCTGCCGGACTGCTCCGCAAGTCCATCGATCGCGGCCAGCACCGCAGGGGGGTAGGGCTCATCCAGATCCGAGCGCTGGACAGTGATCGGATCGCCCAGCAGGCCACCCAATAAGAGCACCGTGCCCCCATCTGCGCCGGGGTAGACCACAATCAGCCGCCCGACCGCCCAGATGTTGGGGCGTCCCTCCCAATCGACAGGCTGGCCGCCCACGGCGTAACCGGTCGGATCGATCGACTGGGAAACCGCTGCGCGGGCTTGGTCGTTCTCAAATTCGAAGACCTGCACCTGCGACCCGCCCACCCGCAAGGTTCGGCCAGGCACTCCGAAGTAGGGGACCGCGGGTTGGTGCGATTGGGTGGGTGTTACACCGGCTGCAGCTAGGGCCTGGGTGAGATCCAGGGCCGTTTCGATCACTGCCGGAGCCGGAAGGGTCCCCTCCGCGTATCGGGCGCAGCCGGCGAAAATCGAGCTGGCGAACAGCACTGCGCAGGGGAGCAGGTTGGTTGACGCTCGCCGCCGGCCAGCATATCCTCTAGGAAATCTCATCACTGGAGATCCAGGAAGAGTATATTATCGAGCCACCACACCAGAAGGGGTGACGGGGAGCACGGGATGGCAAGAGCCAATTGGAACGGCGCACTACTGGCCGAGAGCGATCACAAAATTCTGGCCGATGTGCATCGGGCGTCCCTCACAAGCGAGGGAATTCTGAGCAGATGATCGAGGCGGAGACACAGACCCCCCTGGCAGTTAACCGGATGGATACGGAGTCAGACGAGGTCCGGGCGGACGTCCTGCGCGGGTTGGCAAAGCCAGCCAAGGAACTGCCCTGTAAGCTGTTCTACGACAAGCGCGGCTCCGAACTGTTCGAGCGGATCTGCGAGCTCGATGAGTACTACCTGACGCGAAGCGAGATCGCCATCCTGGAGCGAGCCGCGATCGAGATTGCGGAGCTCATTGGGCCGCGTTGTCTGCTCATCGAGTATGGGAGCGGAAGCGGTCGAAAAACCCGTATCCTGCTGGATCATCTCGCCCAGCCCGTCTGCTACGTCCCCATCGACCTCTCCCGAGAGCAACTCTTTCACTCGGCTTCCGCGATCGCGACATCCTATCCGTGGCTCAAGGTACTGCCGCTTCATGCGGACTACACTCAACCGTTGATGCTTCCACCCATCGCCGGCGCGGTCGCTCGGCGGGTCGGCTTCTTCCCAGGATCAACGATTGGCAACTTCCTCCCGCATGAGACCGCAGGCTTTTTCGGGCGCGTTAGCGATGCGGTTGGCCCAGGAGGGGGATTGTTGATCGGTGCGGACCTAAAGAAGGATCCTGGACTCCTGCATCTGGCCTACAACGACCGCGCCGGAGTGACCGCCGAATTCAACCTGAACATCCTGGCCAACATCAACCAATTGTTCGGTTCCGATTTCCGGCTCGACCGGTTCGCGCACCACGCCCACTACAACGAGCGGTTAGGCCGGATCGAGATGTATCTGATCAGTCAAGAGCACCAAGTTGTGCGGCTCGACGGGATCGAAATCACCTTTCAAAAAGGCGAGCGCATCTTGACAGAGGTCTCCTACAAATATAGCCTGGAACAGTTCGCGGCTCTGGCCAGTCGCGGCGGGTTCGACGTGCGGCGGGTGTGGACGGACTCGGGCCAATTGTTCAGCCTGCATTACCTGGTCGCTCGCTGAGTCGAGGCAAGGAACTGCATGCGCGTCGCAACAAACGAACGGTTTGAGATTGCCACCGAGCTGACCGCGCAATTGAAGGACGCCCGGTCCCGGGAGTTGGAGCTTTTCTCAGACCTGACGGACGAGCAGTTGGTGGGCCCGCCGATGCGGATCATCGAGCCTCCGCTCTGGGAGGTGGGACATGTCGGCTGGTTTCAGGAGCGTTGGATCCTGCGCCAGCTGGATGGGGCCGAGCCACTGCTTCCGGAAGCCGCCCAGCTCTATGATTCCTTCAACATCCCCAACGCCCGCCGCTGGCGTCTCCGATTCCCCTCGCGGGAAGAGACCCTG
>CAYHJH010000064.1:0-8108 GCA_964356605.1 uncultured Anaerolineaceae bacterium | reverse complement strand
GGGATGTCAAGGCCTGTCTCCTGAAGCAGGCTCAGCGCCCGCAATGCATCGAATTGCGGCATGGAGTAATCTGAGAGAATGATGTCCAGATCCTCACTCAGGTTCGCCAGAAAATCCTTCTTGCTGTCCACCCGGGTCCAATCCAGCTCAAAACCAGCCCGTCGAAGCTCGAGCTCTATCAGCTCGGCGTCGGCCGGGCGGTCCTCCAGAACCAGCACTCTTATAGGGGTTGTCATGCTACTCTCATGCCATCTTCGCCTTAGTGGACTAGGCCATCTTCACAGCAGTCACTACCGGTGGGCCACTCCAAATCCACTCGTAGCCTCCAGCGGCCTTGCGTTCCCGTCCAACCGCAGCCTCGCTTGACCGCTGATCGGTGCCAGAATGTACGGGTGGGGTCACACATCTTGTTGATTCCCCTCCCCTAAACCCTCCAGTCGTTCTCGAATTTCTACCGCCTGCCGCGCCCGCTCGCCCTCCTCCAGGTCACGGATGATGAGGCTGAAGAAGCGTCCACCGGCCGTCTGGGTAGTAGCAATGGCTACTGAGGTCGGGAAGGGCTCACCGCTCTTGTTACGGGCAGTCAGTTGCTGGTGCGAGACCTGCCCGCTTTCGCTGTCGAGCTGCCAAGCCGCACTCCCCAACCCGGCAGCGTCCAGCTCGTCTCCAAAGAGCACTGTCAGCGGCTTTCCGACGGATTCGTCGGGTGCGTAGCCAAACATCCTGCTCGCCGCCGGGTTCCAATAGGAGATTTGCCCCTTGTCGTCGGCCAGTACGATCGCATCAAAGGCGTATCCGGCGACGCTTCGAAAGCGCGCTTCGCTCTCCTGCAATGCACTTTCCAGCCGCTTTCTCTCTGACACATCTCGAATAATGCCACGGCGCCCTAGAAACGCACCGTCCGCCCCGGCCCGGATCGTCCACGTAGCAAGACAGTCCATCTCCCGCCCCGACTTGCCGCGGAGCACGACCGGGAAATCCTGAACCGATCCGTTCTTCTTGATCTCCTCCAGCAGGGCATCCGCTTTATCGGGATCCGTATGCAGATCGCGCTCGAGGAGCTCCGGCGTCTCATCGAGATCATATCCAAACATCTCCGCCGCAGCGGGATTGAGTTCGATGATCTTGCCATAGCGGTTGGTGATGATGATCGCGTCCCTGGACTCATCAAAAAGCGTATAGTACAGCGCCTCTCTATCCCGCATCACCTGCTCGATCCGTTTCTTCTCCTCGCGCAGCTGTTTTTCCCCGAGAGCCTGCGCCACGGCCTCTCCCAGACGACCCAGCCTGTCCTTGATGACGTAGTCTGCCGCTCCCTGCCTCACGCAAGCGATCGCAAGCTCCTCGAAGCTGCCCGTCACCACGATGAAGGGAATATCGAGCCCGTGCTCTTGCAGCAGCTTGAGGGCGGTCAAGCCATCAAACTCGGGCACTACGAAATCCGACAGGATGACATCAAGGTACAGGTCCAGGTTGGCCAAGTAGTCCTTCTTGGTGTCTACTCGCGTCCAATCCGGGTCAAATCCGGCGCGCTTCAGCTCGAGCACCATCAGCTCGGCGTCTTCGGCGCTATCTTCGAGGATCAGGACACGCAGTGCGGTCGTCATCTCAAGGCTCACTCTCCATCGAACTGGAGTCGGTCGTTTCATCATGGTCCGGCGCTTCCACGCCGCTTCCATCCCGCCGGCTCTTCTCGAAGTACTCATCAAGCATGGTGACGCTGTACCTTCGGTGGCCACCCGGCGTGCGAGAAGGCACCAACTTTCCCCGGCTCTCAATCTTCCGCAGCGTTGCCAGACTGACTCCCAGGTACTCCGCGGCTTCTCTGGCCGCTAGGATCCGGCGATCTATTAATTGCACTCCAGTCCTCCCGCGCTCGCTCTTGCAACCCCCCGCCGGATTCCATGGTTCACCATCCTCGTGCCGCGGCTGAATTCCGCTTCGAATCGATGGGCGTTCCTTTGTCGCTTTCTTGCTCGATGTGGTCGATTCTCGATGGCTTTAATCCGCTTGATGCCCTTGAGCGTAGTGCAGGTTCTCAATCGGTGAATGTTCTGTAAGCTAATTGGAAGGCCTTCGCCTGTGCGTCCGGCTTGCACCCTTGGGGGCCACTTGCAGGTTACACACGGGTTGCGGACGGTCGGGGTATTACGGCGGGGTATGGAGTTGAATTGGAGTTAGAGAGTAGGAAAGCGGCTCAAAATGGCTTGGCAGGAGGGTGGCTCTTTGTTTGCTGTTGGATTCCGAACGGCATTGGGCATTTGGAAGCTGAGCTTAGCACCCTCTTCGCGGCCGGGCACAATGCCCTAGCACACGGCTCCGGCATGTCGTGCCGATCACCTCTTCCGTGGTCTGGAACCGGTGAACTTAGTAGGCTTTGTGGCCTCTGGTGCGGAGACTGAGCGAGCTAGGCGACGGTTGGCTTGGGAGGCAGGACGTGCCGCTGCTCGGCGCCCGGCTCGCCGCGCAGGATCTCGACGGCGTGGGGCAGTGCCGGGAGGATGACTTCGAGGTTCTCCCGGGCCGCCTTGGGGCTCCCGGGCAGATTTACGATCAACACCTCCCCGCGAATCCCAGCCACCGCCCGGGAAAGCATGGAGTGCGGAGTTTTTCTTAGGCCGATTCCGCGCATGGCTTCCGCCAGGCCCGGGGCAAGGCGGTCAACCACCACCAGGGTCGCCTCGGGGGTGACATCCCTCGCCGAGAAGCCAGTCCCTCCGGTGGTGAGGATCAGGTCCACCCTCCCAGAGTCGGCCCACTCTCTCAACCGCTCGCTGATGAGGGCAGCCTCGTCCGGTACGACCGCCGCCTCAGCCACCCCCCAACCTTGTGCCTTCACTACGGCAGCCAAGGCCTGTCCTGAGAGATCCTCGCGGTCCCCGCTGGCCGCTCGGTCCGAGACTGTCAGCAGTCCAACTTGCACGACCTACTCGGCCTCGCCCCCGACCAGGCGTTTCCAGTCGCCGTGGATGCCGTCTTCGGTCACGCCGAAATAGAGCCGGAGGGACCCATCGGTTTCCTGGGCCAGGTCGTAGCGGCTGCCCTTGCCGCCCTCGCGCCTGCGTAGCAGGCCGAGATCCCCCTGCCAAGCAGTGGCTGCCTCACGCGGATCTGCCGGCAGCTGCAGGTATTGGGTAATCGCATAGTGCCATAGGCGCCGGGCGGAGGTCTTGGTCACGTTCTTCACCACATTTCCGTTGCGCAGATCGCGCACCGTGAAATACTTCACTCCATCCCGCTCCTCCACCGCCACGATCTCAACCCCGATGCGGGGCGCAGCCAGGCCAGCCTTGGCGACTTCCTTTTCCGGCTTCTCCGGTTCTGCCTTCTCCGGCTCGATCGCCGGCTTCTTTTCTCGAAGCACCATCTGGACGATCTCATCCCGGACCGCCAGTCCGGTATCGGCCTCTTCCCGGACGTAGATTTTGTTGTCGTCCACTGCATAGGGCGGATCATCACCGCGCGGAACCAAGACGCGCAAGACTGAGACTCCATGGCTCTGTTGGGCATCCACCTGGCAGCTGAGTGGTGGACTGATACGGCTGCTGATTTCTTGCTGCAGCTTGCGGACCGCTGCGGTCGGGCTGGTCACGCCGGCAGCTGTGGCTGAGGCATCGGCGCCGATCCCAATGTACAGTGTCCCGCCATTCGTATTTGCGAACGCACAGACGTCGGAGATGATGGCGTAGAGGTTTCCGCCGCGAGCCGCCATGTTCTCATGGAAGGCTTGAACAATCGTCGGTCCCTCTTCTTGAGCCTGGCGAATGAAGTCAAATTCCTCGACCCGACGCTCTTGATACGGCCGAGTTCGAGCGAAGTCGTTGCTGAGGAAGAGTTCACGCAGCGCCTCAAAGCTCACTTCCGCCAAGAACATTTCCGTCGCTCGATCTCCTACCCCGAGATTCTTGGGGTTCTTGGGATCCCGCCGCAGGCGGTGCGCATCGGAGCCCTGAATGCAATGCATCCTACGCGGGTACTCCGGCTTGGTCCCGTTGAAGAAGGCGGCGGTCGAGCGGCGACTGCCTTGCTCTAGATCGGTCACTTCCAGAGCGTACAGATTTGGGTCCTGGGTGTACGCAATCTTGGTCTGGCCCCCTATTGGGAAGCCGCGCATGGCGACGCCGTTGCTCGAATTGGCGTGGGCCGCGATTGCCAAACCACCCGCGGCATTGATCTTCATGTATGCCGTCAAAACATCGCTCGATGCCCCAACAGTAGCGGAGCCGGAATCCAGTTCGTCGGCCCGGATGTTCAAAGACAGTAGCAAAAGGTCTAGCTCGCGGAGCGATTTCTGCGGCGGAAAAATCCCCAAGATATGAAACCCGAAGGTGGCGGTGAATTCGAAACCTGGCAGCACGAGCAATTCCTTGAGCAGGCGTCGGAACTCCGCCAGGCGTTCGCGTTCGTCGTTGCGAATCCGTCCCAGCTTCTCGAGCAGTTCCAGCTGCTCGAGTTCCTCCCGTATCCTCCGATAGCCGACCACCGAGTTGTGATCGGTCAGCGCGATGATTTGCAAACCGCGCGTTTGGGCCGTCCGCAGGATGTCCAGGTACGAGACCTCCGGCTCCAAATAATCGCTGGAAGCCGGAGTGTGAAGGTGCAGGTCGGCTGAGACCCAGTTCCTTCCGCGTGTCAACTTTTCCCTCCCCCGATTCACTGCCGCTTGCTCAGCTTCTCTCGGATCATCGCGATCAAATCCGGCGGCGAGTACGGTTTCAGCATGAAGCCGTCGGCACCGGCATCTAGGGCTCGGTCGGATACGTCCATCCCGGAAGTCATGATGACCGGCGTGTTCCCGAGATCCGCAGATGCCCTCAATTGCCTCAACAGCTCTAACCCGTCCCGGCTGTTCAGGAACACGTCCATGATAACCAGGTCCGGCCTCGCTTGACGCATGCTCTCCAGAACTCTATCCGGGTGTGTGGCTGGCATCACCTCAAATCCATCAAGCTCCAGCAATGTCTGGAGCAGCGAGACCATTGTGGCGTCATCTTCTACGATCATTAACTTTGGCATGACTGGTTGTCCGTGAGTTTCTGTCGGGCCGCATGACCCGGGGCCGGCCCTTGGAGTTGGTCCTCTGTTTCGGGTTCCTCCGCTTCCTCGGCCTGTTCTCTAACGCCGTTGCCAGTACCTCGCCTACGGTGTCGACAAAGATGAAATCGATCTCTTTCTTGATCTCTTCCGGCACATCGTCCAGGTCGACCTCATTGCGTTTCGGGAGAATGACCGTCTTAAGCTCCGCCCGGTGAGCCGCCAGGACCTTTTCTTTCACTCCGCCGATGGGCAGCACTTTCCCCCGCAAGGTGATTTCTCCCGTCATCCCGACCTCGCTCCGAACTGGTCTACCGCTCGCCAGGGAGGCGAGCGCCGCGGCCATGGTGATCCCCGCCGAGGGGCCATCTTTCGGCTGCGAACCAGACGGGATGTGCAGGTGGAGATCATGAGTGGTCCAGAAGTCCGGACTGATCCCAAGGTCCTTCGAGGCCGAACGAACGTAGGAGAGGGCCGCCTGGGCCGATTCTTTCATGACCTCTCCGAGCGACCCGGTTAGCTTGAAATCCTTGCCGCCCGACATGGCTGTCGCCTCGATAAAGAGAACATCCCCGCCTGCCGGCGTCCAGGCCAGCCCGGCCGCGACCCCAAGCAAGCTGGTTCGTTCCGCGAGCTCTTCCAGCCCCAGAAAGCGCCGTTTTCCGACCAGATCAGGTAGAACTTCTGGCGTGATCTCGAGCCGTTCTATCTTGCCTTCGGCAATCTGAGTGGCGACCTTGCGGCAGGCCTTACCGATCTCGCGGTCGAGGTTTCGAACTCCGGCCTCACGGGTATGGGATCGAATCAGCTCGTGGAGGGCTTGATCGGTAAATGTGATCTCTTCTCCCCGAAGGCTATTCTCTCGAATCTGCCGCGGGATCAGGTAATCTCTGGCGATGATAACTTTCTCACCCTCGGTATAGCCGGAGAGGGTGATGATCTCCATTCGATCCAACAGCGGAGCTGGAATGGTCTCTAACCAGTTAGCGGTCGTAATGAACATCACCTTCGAGAGATCATAGGCGACCTCCAGATAATGATCCCGAAACTCTCTGTTCTGCTCTGGGTCCAACACCTCTAACAGCGCGGAGGCTGGATCACCGCGGAAGTCGCGTCCCAGCTTGTCGACCTCATCCATCATGAACACCGGGTTGTTGGTCTCAACTCGTCGCAGCGCTTGCAGGATCCTGCCCGGTAAGGCGCCGATGTAGGTTCGACGGTGGCCGCGGATCTCCGCCTCGTCATGCACACCGCCGAGCGAAATGCGGATGAACTCGCGGCCAGTCGCGCGGGCAATCGACTTTCCGAGCGACGTTTTTCCTACTCCCGGAGGTCCAATGAAGCACAGAATGGCCCCTTCACGCTCCCGGCGGATCTGATCCTGCGGGATTTCTGGCTTCTCGTCGCCGCGCTCGCGCTTGAGCTTCCGCACCGCCAAGTACTCCAGGATGCGCTGCTTGACATCCTCGAGAGCGTAGTGATCCTCGTCCAGAACCTGGCGGGCGTGTTCGAGGTCCAGGTTGTCCTCAGTTAGCTTGCCCCAAGGAAGCGAAACTATCCAATCCAGGTAGGTGCGGATCACCCCATACTCGGCCGCGGCGGTCGGAAGCTTCGCCAGACGATCGAGCTCACGCCGTGCCAGCTTCTCAGCCTCGGGCGTGAGCGCAGCCTTGTCGATCTCGGATCGAACCTCCTCGACCTCGGCAGTCTGCTCATCGACCTCTCCCAGTTCGCGCTGGATCGCCTTGAGCTGCTCCCGCAGGAAGTATTCGCGCTGGACTTTCTCGATCTCCTCCCGGGCCTCCTCCTGGATTTGCTGTCCGAGAGAGAGCACTTCGATCTCGCGACTCAGCAGCGAGTTGAGTCGTTGCAGTTTCGCGAGAGTGGAGTCCTCCTCCAGCAGCTCCTGGGCCACCTCCAGCTCCATGCGCTGGTAATTGGCGATGGTGTAAGCCACCTGGAGCGGATCTTCCTGCAGTATCACGCTGGCCACCACTTCGCGGGGTAGCGAGGGCGCCCTTTCGGCAACTTCCTGAAATTGGTCAGTGGCCGCCCGCATTTGGGCCTCGATCTCGACCCCTTGTTCTACTGTTTCAGGATGTAACGTGATCCTTGCCAGCAGATACGGTTCAAGAGCGGTGAAATCGTTCACATCGAAGCGGGCCAACCCTTGCACGATCATCCGGATCGTCCCGTCCGGGGCTCGGAACAGACGCTGGACAGTGGCCACGGTTCCAACCGAGTACAGATCGTCTGGTCCAGGGAGTTCTAATTCCGGGCGCTTCGACGCGACCAGTCCGATCATGCGATCCTTGCCGGCGACGTCATCCACGAGCCGGATGGATCTGGGTTGCCCAATGGTCAACGGGACTACGGTCTCCGGATAGACCACGACCCCGCGCAGCGGCAGGATCGGCAGTTCGGTCGGGATCGCCAGCGTCTCAACCGTGGGACGCTGATCCTCGAGCGCGACAGTCTCGCCCCGAACGATAATCCGGGACTCGCTCAGTTTCTCTTCCTGAGCTTCTTCTTCGGGAGGTTTGCCGTGGTCGTCCTTAGGCATGGTCGACGATCATTCTTCAATCAAGACCCGCTTGGGCTTGAGCTTGGGAAGCTCTACCCTGAGAAATCCGTCCACATACGAGGCTTCTATCTTGGAAACCTCGACCGATTCTGGGATCTGGATCGCGGTTTCAAATTCGCCATAGGCGATCTCTAACTGATGGTAGGCCTTCTGTTGCCCCGCGTCGATGCGCGCGCCTTGGATTACAAGAGTCTGACGCTCAAAAGTGACCGAAATGTCCGACCCGCGCATCCCGGCGATCTCAACCCGGACTTGATAGGACGTGTCCGTCTCGTACACGTCTGTGGCCGGGCGCCACTTGTGGGTGCGGCGCTTAAGCCCCCACATGGAACTCTGCTCCGACCTGGTCGGCCAGCTGTCATCTTCCGCGGCGTGGAATTTGATACGGTCGGTGAGCGTAGACTCAGCCATCACTTACCTGAGCAGAGTGGCGTTATGTTCTGTAAGCAACGCAATCACCCATTCTACCATCCTCACTCGGTTGGCGCCT
>CAYHJH010000063.1:0-8371 GCA_964356605.1 uncultured Anaerolineaceae bacterium | reverse complement strand
TTTGTCCTACCTTGCCGCCTGGTTCGCGGCTCGGCGCCTGCCTCCCGAATCCTAGTCTTCTTGGCGGACCAACGGCACAAAGCGGACCCCGCCCAGGCTGGTCGTCTCGTAGGACTCTTCCCCGGTGCGTTGGATTCGCCAGAGTTCCTGAAATCCTCCGACCGGTCCCACCGGGATGACCAGCATGCCTCCCAATTCGAGTTGCCGCAGCAGAGGCTGCGGAACGTGGTCCGGTGCGGCGGTCACAATGATGGCGTCGAACGGCGCCGCCTCCTCCCAGCCAAAATAACCGTCGGCGTGCCTTAGCTGCACCTCCCCATAGCCTAGGGCTGCCAGTCGGTCAGCCGCCGCCTCGGAAAGCGCGCCGATGATCTCGATCGAGTACACCTCCATCCCCAACTCTGCCAACACCGCGGCCTGGTAACCGGACCCGGTCCCGATCTCAAGCACCCGGTCGCCGGCCTCGAGCTCAAGTTCCTGAGTCATCCATGCCACGATATAGGGCTGCGAAATGGTCTGGCCGTGGCCGATTGGGAGCGGATGGTTTTCGTAGGCCTGCTCCAGGTATTCAGGAGGAACGAACGCGTGCCGCGGCACCACGCGCATGGCTTCGATCACCGCCGGATCTTCCACCCCCCAGGCGATGACGCCGGTCTCCACCATTTCCTGGCGAGCCTCAACGAAGAGATCTTCGGTCTGCTCAACCGATGGAGCTGCTGTCTGCGAAGAGGACGCACACCCGCCCACCGCCAACGCCAGCAGCAGAGGGATCCCTGGTTTCATCGTTTCTGAAAACATACGGGCGGCCGATGGCCGCCCGGGTTCATGCGACGCAGCCCGACCTCAGCCGGTCAGCCCGAAGATGCGGAACGGGGCGTAAAGAATCTCTGGGTAGTAGAGGTCCATAATGTACAGCGCCCCGGCGCAGACCACAATCAGCACCAGGCAACCGGCTCCGGCGAGCATCCAGCGCGTCCCTCCTCTGCGGGAGGCAGGTTCGACCCCCGCCGCGGGTATGGGAGTCCTGGCCGCGAAGACCTCCGGGCTCGGCGCAGCGCCGTGCCTGACGGCCGCCCCCATCACGGTCCGGGCCGCCTCCGGCGAAGTCGCCTCAAAACTCAAGGTCACATTCTCGCCCATCCCCAACAGGTCCCCGGCCGAAAGCACCCGCGGCGCCGCCAGCCGTTCCCCGTTTACGTAGCTCCCGTTCGTGGAGCCCAAGTCCTCCAGAACGTAGCCGCCCGGGGTGCGGGTGAGCCGGGCATGCTGTCGGGAGATTTCCGAATCTCCCACGCTGATGTCGTTGGTGACATCCCTGCCGACCAGGGTGACTTCCCTCGTCAAGTCGAAGACGGTCCCGGGATTGGGCCCAGTCTTGACTACCAGCCGGAAGGGAGCCTCAGCCATGCCCTCTTTCTCCTTTGTGAGCGGTAGTGTACCGGCGCACGAAAACCACGTCAACCATCCCGGGCGCGGACTCTGAGTCGCAGGCCGTCCACTCCAATCACTTCCACGTCCTGCCCTGCCCGCAAGGCCGCCGAACGATCTTCGACCTGCGCAGACCACAGCTCCCCGCCCACCTGCACCATGCCGGTCGGCGCCAGTTCGGTCTTGGCAACGCCCATGCGCCCGACCAAGGCCTCCGAGCCGACCTCAACCCGCCTCCGCTGCGCCGAAATCGCAAACATCACAATGGTCAGGAAGACGGCTGATGTAAGCAGGCCGGTTCCTACCACCAGTGGCACGGAGACGCGTTGGAATGCTGGTGTCCCGGGGGAGTTGAACAAGATCAGCGCACCCGCAATAAAGGAGACTGCCCCTGCCACGGTCAGTGCTCCGTGAGTGGGGGCCTTGATGTCCAGAATGAAGAGGACGAATGCCGTGAGCAAGAAAATCAGCCCGGCCCAGTTGACTGGGAGCACGCCCAATCCGAAGGCTCCCAGCGCCAGCGACACCACGCCGATGAAACCCGCCACCCAACCACCGGGGCTGGAGATTTCGATCAGGATCGACTGCACTCCGATCGCCATCAGGAGGAAAACGATGTTGGGGTTCGTCAGCGTACCTAAGAGCTGCTCGATAAAGGTCTGATTGAGCTCGACGAGTTCAGCCCCGCTGGTTTGCAGCGACCTCGGTCCGCTCTGCATCTGGACTTCAAAGCCATCGAGCTGGGACCGCAGGTCCTCCAGATCGTTAGCGATGAAATCGATCAATCCGGCCTCCAGCGCCTCGCTCGCGGAGACCGCTTTGGCCTCCTCGATCGTGGCCTCCGCCAACGCCACCGCATCGGCTCCCCGGCGGGCGGCCAGGCCGCGCGCTTCGGCCTTCAGGATTTCCTTCACCTTCCTTTCGATCGTCTCGCCCAGGTCCTCTCCCTGCCCCCCGACCGGGCTGGCGGCGCCGATTGCGGTCTCCGGAGCCATGGCTGCCACGTGCCCGGCCAGCGCGATCACCGTACCCGCGCTCCCGGCGATCGCGCCGCGCGGGCTGACATAGATCACAACCGGGATCGAGCTACCGCGGATCGACTGGATCATGCGGTTCATGTGTTCGACTTGCCCGCCAGGAGTGTCCAGGGTAAGGATCAGCGCTTCGGCGCCCTGCCGTTCGGCCAGACTCAATCCCCGGTCGAGGTACTCCACCAGCGCGGGAGTAAGCGGACCGCTGGCGGTGAGCACCAGGATCTGTCTCTCGGTTTGGGCCGAGCCGGGCAAGCTACCGAGCCACATGACCAAGCCAAGAGCGAGAAAGGTCACGCGCCGCATAGTGCAATCATTATAGCTTCCGAGACCTATGGAGCCTTCGCCCGGTCCATGGCAAACTAACCCACGCTGTATAATCGGCTAGTTCGCTGCCATGCAGGTCAACGATCGCTCCAAATTCCGTGACGAGCAGGGCTTAATCAGCCTGGAAAACCGTATCCGCGGGACCGTGAAGTACGGCTTCAGCTGGTACGGGGAGATGCAGGCCCAAGAATTCATCGCTCGCCAGATCGGCCGCATTCTAGGCGACGACCACTTCCTGTTGCGAAACGTTCCCCTGGTCGGTACCGACGTGCTGGCCTCGATGATCCTGTTCAGCCCGCAAGGCATCCGGCTGCTCCAGCCCAGCGCAGAGCGCGGGAATTACCGGGCCACCGAAGACGAATGGATGTCATTCAGTGGGCGCTCGCGACAATTCAAGCCAACCCGGCCCAACCTGCAGTTCCGGGCCCTGGCGCTGGCCCGCGGGCTGCGTCGCTATTTTGAGGCCCAGGGCTACGCCTTGCCCGATCTGGAGGCTGTGCTGATCTTCACCAACCCGCAGACGCTGGTGGATCGGTCCAACCCGCAGGCTCGCATCGTGCTGGCAGACGCCATCGAGCTCTTCGCCTCCAGCCTCCTGGAGCGGCAGCAGGTCATGGACCACGAGGACATCCAGATGCTGATGGACGCCCTCCTCAATCCGAAGCTGCCCCAGCCAGAGCCGGAGGCTGAGCGGGAGCCCGAGCAGGCCGAGGGGGAAAAGGCCTTCGACTCCGAAGCGCTCAAACCGATGGATACTCGACCCGATCTCCGGCCGGTGCGTCGCTATGGGTCTCTTAACGTGCGGCAATGGGTAGTTCTGGGGGTGCTGGCACTGTTTGAGTTCGCGCTGCTGCTGGCCATTGGCTTCACGATTCTTGGAGATCGGCTCCTCAATTGACCCCCGGTGAGAGGCCTTTCCTCTCCCTGATCATTCCTGCCCACAACGAGCAACATCGCCTTCCAGCGACCCTGGAACGGGTCCACAACTTCCTGCACATCCAGCCTTATCCATCCGAGGTGCTGGTCATTGAGAACGGCAGTACCGACCGGACTGCCGAGGCAGCCGAAGCCTTCGCGCGAAAGAACGCCAGCACGCGGGTGCTGACAGAACGGCAGGCCGGTAAGGGTCTGGCCGTCCGCAAGGGGATGCTAGCGGCCAGCGGGCAGTTCCGCTTCATTTGCGACGCCGACCTCTCGATGCCGATCGAGGAGGTCAATCGCTTTCTGCCTCCCTCACTCACCGACTTTGATATCGCCATCGCCTCCCGCGAGGCGCCAGGCGCAATTCGCTTGGGTGAACCCGCCTACCGGCACTGGATCGGGCGCGGGTTCAATCTACTTGTGCGGCTGGTTGCCATCCCTGGATTCCAGGATACCCAGTGCGGATTCAAGTGTTTTACCGCCGAGGCGGCCCAGGCGCTTTTCCCACTGCAGCGAATCGACGGTTGGACTTTCGACGTCGAGCTGCTCTTCCTGGCACTGAAACGCGGATATCGAGTACGAGAAATCCCCATCCCCTGGTATTACATTCCGGGCAGCCGGGTCCGATTGCTGCGCGACGCATGGGTGATGTTTGCCGACTTGTTTCGCATCCGAAGCAATTGGCGCCGCGGGCTTTACGAGCGGCCTGCCTAGCTGCACACTCGCTACCACCCCGCGTGAGCAAGAGGCTTTCCAGCACTCGCACGGCCAACCGACCTAGCCTTGCCCGTGAATTCGAGCTGCTTTCCGCCGGGCACACTCTCGTGGCTGGATTGGACGAGGCTGGCCGGGGCGCGCTGGCTGGGCCGGTCGTGGCCGCTGCCGTGATCCTGCCGCTCGAGCGCTTCGACCTGGCGCGGGTCCTGGAAGGTGTGCGGGATTCGAAACAGCTTTCTCCTGTCGCCCGCCAGCGTTGGGCGGTGGAAGTGAGGCGAGTTGCCCGCGCGGTCGGGATTGGTGAGAGCTCCGCCGAGGAAGTCGATCGAATCGGGCTGCTGCCGGCGACTCGCCTGGCCATGCAGCGCGCCTTGAGCGCACTGAGTTCTCCGCCGACTTATCTGCTAATCGATCACCTTCGGCTCTCAGACCTGGACCTCCCTCAAGACGCAATTACGCGCGGCGATCAGACCGTGCTCTCGATCGCCGCCGCCTCCGTGATCGCCAAGGTGGAGCGGGATCGGGTCATGGATGAGCTTGGATTTCGCTACCCCGGTTACGGCTTCAAGCGGCACAAGGGGTACGGGACATCTGAGCACCGCAGGGCGCTCGCCCGGTTCGGCATTTGCCCGGAGCATCGGCGATCCTACGCTCCTGTGCGGTTGGTCCTGAACGCCTCCATAGGGTCAGGAGACGCTCGTGCAAGGATCAGCGTTTCACCCGCCCAAGCCTGAGCTGATCACCCCTCTATTCCCCTCAGTCTTGCTGGTTCGTTCGCCCAGTCGGTCCACGCTGGTGTTAAGATTGGCTTGCCCAACCATTCACAGGCGCGATTTTGTCCCTCACTCAGTTCTTCACTCCTCGGGCCATCGCCGTCATCGGCGCCTCGACGAATCCAACCAAGCTCGGCTACGCCGTCCTCAACAACCTGCTTGAAGGCGGCTTCTTAAAGGAAGGTCGCCGACTCTATCCGATCAATCCCAAGGCCGAGACCATCCTTGGGCAGCCTTCCTTCCGCTCGGTACTCGAGGTGCCGGAGCCCATCGACCTGGCCGTGATCGTGATCCCCTATCCGGCCGTCCCTGACGCGCTGCGAGAGTGTGGCCGGAAGGGCATTGCGGCCGCGATCGTGATCAGCGCCGGATTTCGCGAGGCCGGCTGGGAGGGCGCCGAACGCGAGCGCGAGCTGTTGCAAGTAGCGCGGGAACACTCGATTCGCCTGATCGGCCCCAATTGCTTCGGCGTCATCGATACCCACACACCGCTGAACGCCACCTTCTCGGCTGGCATGCCGCCCGCCGGCCCGATGGCCTTCATGTCGCAGTCCGGCGCGCTTGGTGCGGCTATCCTGGACTGGGCGATGGCCGGGCGGCTCGGCCTGAGCAAATTCGTTTCGCTGGGAAACAAGGCCGATGTCAGTGAGATTGACTTGCTGCAGGAGTGGGCTCAGGACCCCAGCTCGCGCGTGATCCTGGCCTACACCGAGGGTCTGCCCGATGGGCAGGAGTTCATTCGGGTCGCCCGACAGGTCAGCAAGATCAAGCCGATTGTTGCGATCAAGTCGGGGATCACTCAATCCGGTGCACGCGCGGTGACCTCGCACACCGGGTCACTGGCCGGCTCGGAGCAGGCCTACCGAGCCGCGTTCCGGCAGGCGGGGGTTATCCGGGCCGAATCGTTGGAAGAGTTGTTAGACTTCGCGCTCGCTTTCGGGTATCTGCCCCCGCTCAAGGGAGACCGGGTGGCCATTGTCACTAACGCCGGCGGGCCCGGAATCCTGGCGACCGATGCGGTGGAACGAGATGGCCTACAACTTGCCCGCTTCGAGCCGGAACGCCTGCGGAAACTGGAGCAGTTCCTGCCAGACGCAGCCAGCGCCGCCAATCCGATCGACCTGCTCGGCGATGCCCGTGCGGACCGCTTCGCGTTCGTTCTTCAGGAGATCCTGGGGGACCCGCAGGTCGACGCCGTCCTGGTGCTCGTCACGCCTCAGGCGATGACCGACATGGAGGCCACTGCCGAAGTGATCGTGCGCGCGGCCTCGCAGGCCTCTGTTCCAGTGCTGGCCTGTTTGATGGGCCAGGCCAGCCTGGGGCGCGGTCCCGAGATCCTGCAGCAAAACAATGTGCCCCGATTCCCCTTCCCCGAGCGCGCCGCGCGCGCCCTGTACGCTATGAACCAGTATCGGCTGCTGCGCGCGGAGCCGATCCCTCAGTTCGCGGAATTCGAAGTCGAGCGCCAGACGGTGAGAGGCGCTATCCAGGCCGTTCGGACCGCGGGGAGGGTGACCCTCGGGGACTTCGAAGCGCGTGAGATCCTCGGCGCGTATGGATTCAGGGTCCCTCCCACTGAGCTGGCGGAAAGCCCAGAGCAGGCGGTCGAGATCGCAGGGCGCCTGGGCTACCCGGTGGTGCTGAAGATCGCCTCCCCCGAGATCCTGCACAAGACCGATGTCGGCGGCGTCAAGGTCGGATTAGAAAAGCCATCTGAGGTGCGGGATGCATTTGACCTCATTATGTATCGAGCAAACCGGTATCTCCCGGATGCCCGACTGTGGGGCTGCGCGGTGCAGAAGATGGTCCCCTCCGGGCTCGAGATGTTGATCGGGATGAATCGCGATCCCCAGTTCGGGCCGCTGGTGACCTGCGCCCTGGGGGGCATTTTTGTCGAGATCTTGAAAGACGCCGCTTTCCGGCTGGCGCCGTTCTCGCGGGAGGAAGCAGAAACGATGCTGAGTGAGCTGCGAGCCAGCGCGCTGCTGGCAGGCGTGCGCGGCCAACGGCCAGTCGATCGGGATGCGCTGGTAGAGGCGCTGCTGCGGATCGGTCAGCTCGTGCTGGACTTCCCCGAGATCGAGGAACTCGACATCAACCCATTCGTGGTCTACGAACAAGGACAGGGTGGGATCGCCCTGGACATGCGTCTGATCTTATCGTCGCAGATGGAGTCAAGGAGGTAGCGATGGCTGCCTTGTACATTACTTCCGTCGAACCCTACTCGGGCAAGACCGCAGTCAGTCTGGGACTCGCCAAGCAACTTCAGGCGAGAGGTAAGAAAGTGGGGTACTTGAAACCCTTGAGCACCCAGCCGTGGCGGCGGCCGGATGGACAGATGGCGGACGAAGACACCGATTTCGTACGTCGCACGCTCGGGTTGGGACCGGATGAAGTTCCCGAGGCGCCCGTGATCGTGACTTCCGCCGGGCTGCACAAGCGGCTGGAGTCGCGCGACGAAGTGGATCTGCTCAAACTGGTAAAGGATGTCGCCGAGGCCGTCAGCCGCCGAGTCGACCTGCTGCTGCTAGAAGGCGGGGCGTCATTACGGGAAGGGTACGCGATGGGGCTGTCGAACATCCGCCTGGCGGAGGCCCTGGCGGCTCCCGTGCTGGTGCTGGTTCGCTGCTATCGGGAGATGCAGGCCTTGGACGACTCGCTGGCCGCCAAGCAGCGACTGGGGGATCAGTTGCTCGGGGTCATTTTCAATCATGTACCGGAAGAAATGCAGGAGTTTCTCGGAGAGATCGCTCGGCCTTCACTCGAGCGCAGAGGCGTTCGGGTGCTCGGCGCGATTCCGCGGCGGCCGCGGCTCTCCGCCCTCAGCCTCGGCTCACTCCGCGATCTGCTGGGCGCGGAGGTCATCTCGAAAGGATACGATCCTGACTCCCTGGTCGAATCTTTCACCGTAGGCGCGATGACGGCCGAGGCCGCACTGTCAAGGTTCCGCCGTCAGCGAAACAAGGCCGTCATTACCGGAGGCGATCGAGCCGATATTCAGCTCGCCGCGCTCGAAACCTCCACTGTGGCTCTCATCCTCACCGGAAATCTCCAGCCCAGCCCGGTCGTTGTCCAGCAGGCGGAAGCGCTTGCCATCCCCATACTGCTGGTTCCCTCCGCCACCATGGAGGCAGTCGAGCGCATCGAGCAAGCCTACAGTCGTACCCGGCTCGG
>CAYHJH010000062.1:0-8414 GCA_964356605.1 uncultured Anaerolineaceae bacterium | reverse complement strand
GCGAACTTAGGCAAGAACAGATGGCAGTGGGTGTCGGTCAGGCTCTCGCTCATTGGACCCCAATGAGCTTCAACCCATCCGAAAGGATCGGGTCCACCCGATCTGCTTGGGTGGTTTCACAGTACACCCGCACGAGCGGTTCGGTTCCGGAGAAACGAACCAACAGCCAGCCACCGTCCTCCAACTCGAACTTATGACCATCCGTGCGATTCACGCCGCTGACTGTCAGGCCGCCGATCCGGTCTGGTGCGGCATCCGCGATCAAGCGTTCTTTCTCATCCCGCTGCTCGGAGTCGACCGCCGTGTCGATGCGCTTGTAATAGCTTGGCCCGACTTGCTCGAAGAGCAATGAGATCAACTCGGACGGTTTGCGATCAAGCTGCACCATCATGTCCAGCAAATACAAGCCGGCCAGGATCCCATCTCGTTCAGGAACATGGTTGCGGAATGCAAAACCGCCAGATTCCTCGCCGCCGATGAGTGCGTCCACCTCGATCATCTTTGGGGCGATGTACTTGAAGCCTACCCCGGTCTCATAGACTGGAACGTTGTAGATCGCCCCAAGCTTGTTCAACAGCGAGGTCGTGGAGAGGGTCTTGACGATCGGACCCCGCGCCGACCGAACTTGTAACAGGTAATAGGCCAGCAAAGCGAAGACTCGCAGTTGGTCGACGAAAATGCCTCGTTCGTCCCCGAGCCCCAGTCGATCCGCGTCTCCGTCGGTCACCAACAGCACGTCCGCTCGCTCAGATCGGGTGGCGGCAAGCCCAACATCCACGTTCGGGGGAATCGGTTCGGGACGGCTCATTTCGGGAAAGATCGGGTTGCGATCGCCGTGGATTTCGATCACCCGGGTGCTCCCTCCGGCCAAGAAGCGGGAAAACCATCCGGCGCCGCTCCCCCACATGGCGTCCACGAGTACGGTGAGCCCGGCAGCTCGCAAGCGGGCTAGATCGACCAACCCCTGAATCTGTTTGACGTAAGCAGGGCCCGGATCAAACAGGGTCACCGTCCCGGTGTGCAGGGCCTTTGGAAGGGGCAGGCGTGGAATTTCTTCAGTGCTCTCGGGGATGCGGGCTTCGATAAGGGCCAGACCCTCTGGCGCGATCGCACCCCCGTGCCGGTCTCGGACTTTGAATCCGTTGTCGGTGGGGGGATTGTGAGAGGCAGTGATGTTTACGGCGCCGGCTGCCGAGTTCGCTACGACGGCGAAGGAGATGACCGGTGTAGGAGTGGCTTCCTGGGTGAGCAGGACCCTCAAGCCGTTACCGGCCAGCACTTCGGCAGCGGCGGCGGCGAAGTGTTCGGAGGCAAAGCGCCGATCGTACCCAATGACGACCGGCCTCTCGGCACCCTCGACTTCAAGAAGGTATTTCGCATAGCCATGGGCAGCCCGCTGGACACCGGCAAAGGTGAAGTCGTCTGCGATTCTGCCCCGCCAGCCATCAGTGCCGAACCGGATGCGATCCTTGCCCATGCAGCCTCTAACTCGGTGTGTAGGTGTGCGATTTGCTTCTTATGTAAGGACAATCGCAGGGGCCGTCGGATTATACCGTGAAAGTTGGCACAATCTCCAGCGCTTGCCGGCGCAACAACCGCATGATAAACTCTGCGGCCTTACCGACGTTACTTTCCGCTCCCTTCGGCACAGCCTCGTGTCGATGAGGGGGCAATCCCGTGGGAAGGAGATCGAGACGTGAGAAACTACGAGTTGGCCTATGTTGCCGACCCCGACCTCGACGAGGAGGGTCTGACCGCGCTTGAGGAACGAGTGAAGTCGTGGGTCGAAGCCGGGCAAGGGAAGACAACCAACGTGGATCGATGGGGGAAGCGGAAGCTGGCCTACCGAATCGGGAAGCGATCGGAGGGGTATTACGTATTCATTCAGACTGAGATGCCGCCGGCGGCCGGGTTGGCAATCGAGAGGGGCTTGCGATTGAATGAACAAATCCTCAGGTTCCTCATCATTCAGCAGGAGGGCGAGTCGCAAGAGCCTGCGCCCGCGGGGTAGGTTTCACCAGCCTCGTCAACTTCGGCTGAACGGCCGACAGGCCGCCGCGAACTCAAAACAGAAATGGAGCTGGCCAATTGAGCGACGAAGATCAGGAGCAACAAGAACGTGGCCCTGCCAGACGGTTCCGACGGCCGCCACGGGCGTGCCAATTCTGCGCCCTCCAAGCTAAGGCAATCGATTACAAGCAAACCGAAGTGCTGAAACGACTTACCTACGATTCTGGCAAGATCAGACCGCGCAGAGACAGCGGTACGTGTGCCCGCCACCAAAGGATGTTAGGCAAGGCGATTAAGCGAGCCCGTCATCTAGCGCTGCTTTCGTACACGGCGGATCGGTTCCGATAACCCAGCTCGGCCTGGCAATCGAGATTTGACCGCCCGTCCCCCCCTCACTCCCAAACACGTCGCCAGAGCGGATCGAGAAAGGATCCTGCGCGTTCGCATACTTGCAGCCGCCGGGTTTACGATCCTGGTAGTCGTCGGGTTGATTGTGTATGGCTGGATGCAGGTCAATATCGTACAACCCCCTCAGCCAGTGGCGATCGTCAACGGGCAGGAGATCTCGACCGAGGCTTTTCGCGACCGGGTCAGGCTCGCACAGTACAGGCTGCAATCTCAGTACCTCGGCCTGCAAGACCTCCTGGCCTCGGTCGGGGACGAGGACCTGCAATTGCGCTCCACGTACCAGGCTCAATTGAACAACGTGGCGCAGCAACTGGGGAACCCGCTGTTCGTTGGGAGTTCCGTGCTGGAGGGCTTGATCCAAGAGACGCTTATCGAACAGGAGGCAAACCGCCGCGAGGGCTTGGTGAGCGAGGAGGACATCGACAGTGCGATCGAGGAGTCCTTCGGATTCACCGAAACTCCGGTTGTCCCTCCCACCCCGTCCGGAACCGAGCCGACGGCGACTCCCTACACCCGCGAGCTGTTTGACCGCAATTATCAGGCCCTTCTGACCAACCTGGGATCCTTTGGGGTGGAGGAGAGGGCCGTTCGTTCGGAGATGCGTGCGCAGCTTTACCGTGAACGCCTGCGCGACGACTTCGAGGACGAGGTCCCCCGAGTCCAGGAGCAAGTCTGGGCCCGCCACATCTTGGTGGAGGAAGAAGCTCAGGCCAACACTTTGCGGGAACAGCTCGATGCAGGAGAAGATTGGGTGAAGCTGGCCTCCGAAAACTCCACGGATGAATCGAACAAGGATGCGGGCGGCGACCTGGGCTGGTTTAGCCGTGGCCGGATGATTGAGCCATTCGAGCAGGCTGCCTTCGCAGGCAGCGTGGGCGAAATCGTCGGGCCGGTGGAAACTGAATTCGGCTGGCATCTCATTGAAATCCTCGGCCACGAAGACCGTGAGCTAAGCGAGGCAGACTTCCTGGGGGCGGTGTCCCTCGCGCTCGATGAGTGGCTGAACGGAGCCCGAGAACAGGCGGATGTCACCATCCGGGACTACTGGATTGACCGAGTTCCCTCCGCGCCGATCCTCCCCTCAAGCTAACTTGAAGCTGGCCTCCCCTTCGTAGAACCGGCACAAGCGCTTCTCTGGCCGGCTTGCGGATTCGGTCTGCAGAGCCACTTGAACGGGAGCAGGCCACTGGCTATACTGTCACCCAACCGCTCACATGAAGCTTCAGCGACTGCTCGACGCCCTGCCTGAGGGGACTTCGCCCGCCGATCGCGAGCTGATCGCGCGCGCCTACCAGGTCGCCAGCAAGGCCCACAAGGGTCAGAAGCGGGCCTCCGGCGAGCCGCACATCAATCACTGCCTGGCCGTTGCCACGATCATGGCAGAGTTAGGCGCCCCAATCCCTACTGTGGTCGCGGCGCTGTTGCACGACGCCGTCGAAGACACCTCACTAGCCCTGGATGAAATCGAGCAGGAATTCGGACAGGAGGTCGCCAAACTAGTAGACGGAGTAACCAAGCTCGCCCAGTTGCCGCTGGTCAGCCGAACCAACGGGACCGGCAAGCCAGACCGGGCCTCCAAAAGCGAACTCGCCATCGAGACCCTGCGAAAGACATTCCTGGCGATGGGCGATGACGTGCGGGTGGTCGTGATCAAGCTCGCCGACCGATTGCACAACATGCGCACACTCTCGCATCTGCCGAGAGACAAGCGTGTGCGAATTGCGGAGGAGACTCTAGAAATCTTCGCCCCGCTTGCCAGCCGGTTGGGGATCTGGCAGGTCAAGTGGGAGCTGGAGGATCTCGGCTTTCGATATGTTTACCCGGAAGAATACAAGCAACTCGCAGAGCATGTCGATACCCGCCGTGTGGACCGGGAAGAGAACATGCGCCTTATCACCCAGCAGGTCCAGGGCCTATTGGAGACCAACGGCATTGAGGCTGAAGTTGAGGGGCGACCGAAGCACCTGTACTCGATCTACCGCAAGATGGAGCGCAAGGGTGTGGCCTTTGAGGAGGTCTTCGACATTCGCGCGGTGCGCATCCTCGTCCACTCCGAGTCGGATTGCTATCTGGCGCTCGGCGTCATCCACAAACGCTGGAAGCCGGTCCCCGGAACTTTCGATGACTACATCGCGACCCCGAAAGACAATTTCTATCAATCGCTCCACACGGCCGTGATCTTCGAGGATGGCAAGACTTTGGAAGTGCAGATCCGGACCCCCGAGATGCATGAGAACGCTGAATTCGGGATTGCCGCCCACTGGCGCTACAAGGAAGGACGGACCCGAGACGACGGCTACGAGCGCCGAGTCAACTGGTTGCGGAAGCTGATGGAGTGGCGTCAGGACGTTACGGATGCCAGCGACTTCGTTGACGCCATGAAGTCAGACGTGTTTGAAGATCGAGTGTACGCTTTCACCCCGCGCGGCGACATCATCGATCTGCCCGGGGGATCGACCCCCATCGATTTCGCCTACCACATCCACACCGAAATCGGCCACCGCTGCCGCGGCGCCAAGCTCAACGGGAAGTTGGTCAGCCTGGACACCAGGTTGAAGACCGGCGACTCGGTCGAGATCCTCACCGCCAAGCGCGGCGGGCCGAGCCGGGACTGGCTCAACCCCAGTCTGGAGATGGTGAGGAGCCAGCGAGCCAGAACGAAGATCGGCCAGTGGTTCAGGAAACAAGATCGGGAGCAGAACCTCACCCACGGTCAGTTGCTGGTTGAGCGGGAGCTGCGGCGGCTAGGAATTGAGGACACTCAGATCGACCAGCTGGCACGCGACCTGAATTACGCCAGCGGCGACGATCTGTACGCGGCGGTCGGGGTGGGCGACATTAACCTGGGCAAGATCGTCAAGCAGGTAGTCGAGAGAGACGAGGCGAAGCTCGGCATCGCCCCCCAGGTAGGGCGGGAGCCGGCTGCCCACGAGAGCACCGAGGAAGTTCAGGTCTTGGGCCTGAGCGGGCTGCTCAGCAAGCTTGGATTGTGTTGCAACCCGGTGCCGGGTGATCCGATCATCGGCTACGTCACTCGGGGCCGCGGCGCGACCATTCACCGTCAGGACTGCCCAAACGTTCTGCGCAGCAAGGAGAAAGAACGCATGGTCAGCGTGTCCTGGGGGCAGGTCAAGCGAACTTTCCCGGTGTCGGTCAGGATCCGGGCATATGACCGGGACGGATTGATGAGAGACGTATCGACGCTAGTCACAAATGAGGGTATTAATATGTCCTCGATCCACGTCTCGACCACCGAGAGCCTCGCCATCTTCGATCTCGTTATGGGTATCACCGATCTCTCGCAACTCAGCCGGCTGCTGAACCGGTTGGAAGCACTGCCAAACGTGCTCGAGGCGCGCCGAGTGCACCCAGGTTGAGCCAGACCAAGCCAACAGGGAGGACGCTTGCCTAGGATCCGTTGCCACTACATCGACTGTGTCTTCCTGGAGGGCGGCTACTGTGGTGCCTCCACAGTCGAGATCGACCCGGATGAGGGTTGTTTAACATACACGCATGTTGCTGATCTGAGCACCGAGGAGGACTTGGATGAAGAAGAGTTGGAAGAGATCTGGGAGGAGGACGAAGACGAACTCTACGACGCCGAGGAGGATAAGGAGGAAGATGATGCCTTGAGCGAGGAAGAAGAAGCCTGAGGCCGGTGCGAACGGCGTATCGAACCGCTGGCGCCCCGAGGGGCGCCTTTCTTATTCCTCTTGCTCTACGGATTCGCCGGAGGAGGTCCGCAGCCGGCGGGAGAGAGTCCGCGCCAGCAAGTCCTCCTGTTCAACGCGGCGCTTGCCGGGCTTGGCTTTGGGCTCCTCGCTTGCCGGCTTGGGCGTGGAAGTTCCCATGGCCTGGCGCAGCGCCACTTCCATAGCAGTCGGGAACTGTTCTACTTCCTCTTCGATCTCTTCCTGCATCCGAGCCGCCTTCATGCTCAATCGGATCTGCTTCTTCTTGCGGTCAACTTCAAGCACCATCACTGTCACGGCTTGGCCAACTTTAAGTTGTTCCCTTGGGTCGTTCACGTAATCGTGACTGATCTCACTGACATGGACGAGCCCTGGTCGCTCGGCCCCGATCTCCACAAAAGCTCCAAACGGCTCAATCCGCGTCACTTCACCCTGTAGATTCATCCCGGTTTGGACCTGTCCCCACTTCAAGCGCACTGGTCGCAGCATGGTGAGCTCAAGACGCTCTGCGACCGGATCGACCCGGCTGACCCATACCTCGACCTCTTGGCCGATGCTGAGCACATCCTCGATCCGATTGACATTGCCTTGCTGCAGTCGAGAAATATGCAGGAAGCCCTTGACCTCCGCGCCGACATCCACGAAGGCACCGGCAAGCTCGATGCCGGTCACGCGGCCTTTTAGGGCGTTTTCAGGACTGAGGCTTGCAAGTTTGATTTCGGTCAAGTTGAATGGGAGAGAAGGTGCGAGATTATATCAGTCGCGCTGATTTCAACCGGTTTCCTCGGACGCAGTGAATCCTCGGCGTATTAGCAGATACCACTCTGGAATGTCCGCGAATCGATCGCTCGGGTCGTAGATAGGGCCCAGGCGCGCACCGCGGACCTCGGCGCTCACCGCATAGTTGTAAACCGAGTGGAAGAGCAGCAAGGCCGGAGCCTGGTCTCGAAATCGATACTGAAAGTCTCGGTACAATTCTTGGCGGCGGATGCGATCCCGGGTGATGCGGGCCTGCTCGAGCCAGATGCTGATATTCCGGTCCTGATATCCAGAGTAGTTCTGGCCGGTCTCTACCTGGGAGTCATGCCAAAAAGGATAAGGATCAGGGTCGACCAACTGGGTCGTATCCAGCTCGGTCAAAACCGCCTCGAACCGCCGCGGCTCCAGGAGCGAGGGCAGGATCTCCGCGCTTGAAACCGGGCTCAACTCGACCTGAATGCCAACTTTGGCCCATGCGGACTGTAGCATGAAGGCGATCTCTTGATAGAGGGGAAGCTCCGGATAGGCCAATTCGAAAGAAAGATCCAGCTCGCCGTTCGTACGGACATATTCAGGGGTTCCAGGGACGGCCCCCACCGGAAGCTCCCAGCCAAGCGCGGCCAGCTTTTCGACTGCCAGGGCGGGGTCGTAGGGCAGCGGATCCAAGCCGTCGGCGTGGGCCCAGCTTCCAGGCAGGATAGGACTGGTTGCCAGCAGCCCCTGACCTTCCAGGATCGAACCAATCAGCTGCTCTCGATTCACTGCCAACAACAGTGCCTGGCGGAATTCCTTCTCTCCCAGGAACGGCTTGTCGGAACTGCGAGTATTGAGAAAGACAGTCGCAGTGTGAGGACTGCGGACTGAGTACAAGTTGAGTCCCGGCTCAATTAGAACCTGGTCGAGAATGTCGCCGGTGACGGCGCCGATCCCATCGACCTGCCCATCCCGGTACGCTTGCAAGGCCGCACTGGGATCCTCGTAAAACCGAAACTCAACCCGTTCGAGAAACGGTCGCCCCGGCCCATACTCCTCGAAGGCCGTCAAGCTGACTCCGACGATCTGACCGCTGTCTCCCTCCAGGAAACTCTCAAAACGGAAGGGCCCGGTTCCGACCGGCTCCAAATTGAACGGATGATCGATCAGCTCTTCTGCGCTGACCCCCCGCAGCAAATGGTCGGGGAGCAGACCGACGGTCAGGTAGTCCAGGAAGGGTGCATATCTCTCCGGGAGCTGAAACTGCACATTCTTCTCATCCAGTTTGACGATGGCTATATCCTGCCAAAAGGTCTGAAGATCCTCACTTCCAGGCAGCCCACCTTCTTTGAGCATAGAGTAGGTGAAGATCACATCGTCCGCCGTCACCGGCTCGCCGTCGTGCCAGCGGGCGTCCCCGCGGAGCGTGAAGTTATACAAGCTGGCGTCTGCAGAAATCGCGAAGCTTTCCGCCAACTCTGGAACCGGTTCGCCCCGGGAGTTGAAGCGGACCAAGGCCCCGTAAATCAACCGATCGATATCTCGATCGACCTGGTTGTAGCGGTCCAGCAG
>CAYHJH010000061.1:0-8447 GCA_964356605.1 uncultured Anaerolineaceae bacterium | reverse complement strand
AACGATCGCTACGCGCCGGCCTACCTGGCCCGCGGCTGGCTCAACCTGGAAGTCGGAGCCTATGCGACCGGATTTGGCGATTTCGGCCAGGCCCGTCGATTTGGACCGGAGACAGTAGAGCTGTTCCTGGGCTTCGCCAACGCTTACTATTTCCTCGGCAAACTCCAGGAGGCCCTCGAAAGCGCCAACACGGCGATTAACATGGCCTCGCAGGACCAGCGCCAGGAAATCAGCGAGCGAGACCGATCCCGCGGGTATGAGCTGCGGGCCCGCGTGGCGGAAGCTGCTCCGGACCTGCTCAACTACGCAATTCAGAACTACCATTGGATTCTGGAACTACAGATGCCGGACCCCGAAATGCGCGCTGTGGCCGAACAACGGCTGCTGATCCTCACCGGAGAGGTCCCGACGATAGTCCCAACAGTGAGCGTGTCCCCTTCGCCGACCCCCAGCCCGACGCCGGTGGGAACCGTCTCGCCCACTCCCACGCCTACTCCGACTCTAACTCCAAGCCAGACTCCGATACCCAGTCAAACCCCAACGCCGAGTCGCACTCCGACCCCAAGCCGCACGCCGACTCCGAGCCGGACCCCAACTCCGAGCCGGACGCCGACCCCCAGCCGCACTAAGACTCCCACGCCTTCGCCAACACCGGGGACTGTCACGCTCTCACCGACGCCCTCCGGAGGGACGGTCACTCCGACACCGACCCCTTCAGGGCCGATCAAGTTGTAGGACAAGCCTCCTGGTGCTCCAATCGCGCGGCGATCTCGCAGCCCCGCGATCTAACGCGGGGTCTGAGGGCTTTTGCCCCGCTCCACCGTCCAAAAAATCCGTAACTGAGAAAAGCTTTTCCCCGGGCGCGGTAGTTGCAGGTTGACGGCCTATTGATGCAGAGTGAACGATCGCCGCAACGCCTCGACCTCGGCCGTAAGGAAAAACTGACGATACGCGGCGGTCTCTCGGAGCAATTCGGTCAGGAGTGCGGCCGAGGAAGATTGGGGCTGGCGACGACCGGACCCCTTCCGAACCCAGATCTGGTCGTCAGCCTGGCGTTCGATTGTGACCTGACCCAGGCTCACCAGCACTTCCAGGCCGGCCGCGACGGTCTGTCTCCGATGCCCCAAGATCCCCGCCAGCCGAGTCAGGTCTAGTTGACCGTCCTTATTCGCCATGGCGAACTTGACCAACCCGGCCAGGTGTTCCAGGAATCCTTGTGGCGAGGCGTGAGGACTCCGGTTGCCAAACAGGTAGACCGTGTCTGGTCGAACCCGGCGCATCGCCTCCTGGAGCTCAGCCGTGCCGGGTGGGATTGACCAGATCGCCAGGTGCTGCCGACGCTTGAGCTCGTCGCGGGTTCGCAGAGGCACGTCCTCGTTCTCGCTGTCTTCGCTCCAGACCTGCAGTTCACTGCCGTCGAGCTCTTTGAGGGACGCCAACGGATCTTTCGCCTGGCGAAGATCAACCACTTGCAGCGTAGCAGGCTGTAGCGGCAGCTGGACACTCTCGCGCTCCGATGGCCGGAAGTCGATCCACTCCAATTGGAGCTGCACCTCGCCCCGGTAGGTCCGGAGACGAGGACGGTATGCCAGATCGAAGCTCCCCTCGGGAAGCTCGGCTCTTGCAGCAGCCCACCAATAGACCTTGCGGGACTCGCCGGCTCGGTCTTTCACGGTCACTTCCAGGTGCTCCTCTCGCTTGCCCAGCCCACGCACGCCCTTCAGCGAAAGCCCTCTGGTTACAAGCGTAATGGGTGGGTTGCCGGGCCCAAAGGGACTGAGCCGCTCCAGTTCCCGTCCTAGCTCGAGGGTGAGCTCATGCAAGCCCACCTCTCCATCAATTTTCACAACCGGCGCCCGGGGTTGTTGCTGCTGCAATCTCGTCGCCAAGGTCCGCTTGAACTCGGGAATCCGATCAGCTTGCAACCTGAAACCGGCAGCCATCGGATGGCCCCCGAATCGTTCCAGGGATTCGCTGCTCTCCCGGATAGCGGCTGAGATATCGACTCCTGTCACCGAGCGGGCGGATCCACGAGCCAGCCCATCTGTTCCAATCGCGATCACCACTGCCGGCCGGCCATAGCGTTCCGCGAGCCGGGCCGCGACCAGACCAATCACGCCCTCGGGCCAGGCGTCATGCTCCAGGATCAGCGCGGGTGAGGTGAGCATTCCAGGCGTGCGTTCGAGTTGGCTCTCCGCGGCTTGCAAGACCTGGTCTGTGAGCAGTCTCCGTCGAGCGTTCAGCGCTTCGATTTGCCTTGACAGTTGCAGCGCCAGCTCCGGATCGGCCGTGAGCAGAAGCTCCACCGCCTGGTTGGCGTCCCCCAGCCGACCCAGAGCGTTCAGGCGCGGCGCAAGCGCAAATGAGACGGTGTCTTCATTGACGCTTTCACGTTCGATTTCGGCCGTCGCCATCAAGGCTTCAAGGCCTGGCCGGCGGGTGCGACGCAGCTCCTCTAACCCAAGCTGAACGATATACCTCACGTCCCGACGCAAGATTGCAAGGTCGGCAACGGTCCCGATCGCGACCAGGTCGAGCATCGAGCTGATCTCGTCCGGTTTTTCAACCGCACTCAGAAGCTCTCGAGCTAACTGGTACGCGCACCCGACTCCCGGAAGGTGAGCAAGAGCGTGATCCTCGTCGAGCAACTTCGGGTTCACGACGGCATATGCGTCCGGGAGATCGTCCGGAAGATCGTGGTGATCGGTCACGATCAGATCCACGCCCTGGTTCTTGAGGTATTGCGCGGCTTCGTGGTCTCGAACGCCGGTGTCACAGGTCACCACCAGACGCACACCGTTTTGTAAGAGCCGCTGCAGACCGGGCACATTGAGTCCGTGCGATTCGCTTTGTCTGCTCGGAACATAGAAAACTACCTCGCCACCGAGGCCCCGCAGCGCGGAGACCAGGAGCGCCGTGGCCGTCAGCCCATCGGCGTCGAAATCGCCCCAGACGCAGATTGGCTCCTGCGCACGGATCGCTTCCAGGATCCGGGTGGCCGCCCGGTCAATTCCCGGCAGTTCCCTCGCCGCGGTGGGTGTGTATCGACGCGGATCGAGGAAGCGGAGCGCTGCATCCACGTCGCTGATCCCCCGATTGATCAGGCCGCGAGTGACCAGTTCATGCCCGCCGACCGCGGCGCGCAACTTCGCCGGGATTTCGGACCTATCCGCTTCGATCCAGGTTCTTTGCATCAGAACTCAATTTCGGCGATCTGTTCCAGATCCAACTCCAGCTCTCCCAGCTCTGCGACGTCAAGCTCGCCCTCGTAATCTTGCAACCGGCCAGGTCGCTCTCCCCGATCACACAGCGAACGGTATGGGCAAAATCTGCAGCGGCTCAAATCATCGGTTAGCTCGAAACCCTCGACTGGCAGGCCCTCGATCTGCTCGATCAGCCGGCTGAGGAATGTCTCGTCCTCCTGGTACTGATCAGCATCATATTCAAGTCGGGCCGGGCGGTCGGGATCCTCGGCGAACCAATAGACCATCTCGACCCTGCCTGGTTCGATCGGCTGGCCCGAGTTCAGGCTTGATCCTGCGCGCACGAGCAGGTACCGATACACCCGGGTCTGCAACCGAGCTTTCAGCCAGCGGTTCGAACGAGCCTTCGAGGTCTTCCAGTCCACGATGATCGCATCCCCGCCCGGCCGAATGCTTAACAGGTCGTATTTTGCCAGCAAGCGGCTGCTCCCCATCGGAGCCGAGAGCACGAGCTCCGGGAGCCGCGCTTCGGCGAGATCTTCGACAGGATGGTCCGTATAGCTTTGCCACCAGTCGCGAAGGTCTGGCACGGTTGCCAGGCCGGATAGCGTTTCGCTCGGGATTCCGATCTGATGCTGATAGACCAGGCGGTGAAACTCGCGCCCCAGGCGAGACTTCGCCTCCCATCCTCCGCCAGGTTCCACGACGTGCGCAGGCCAGTCCAACTTGAGCACATAGCGCAGGAAGAATCGACGCTTGCACTCGAGGAACTCTTGCAGGTTGGCCTGACTGAAGATCATGTTACTTCTCGCTCCGGGGTTTCCATCCAGCCTGCAATGCTGCAAACGGCGTCGCCTGCTTCAGGTCTCGCTTGCGGCCGGTGTTCCAGGTAATGATCAGCTCCTTACGCGCGCGTGTGATGCCGACATAAAACAGCCGCAGGCGCTCGGCCGCATACTCGAGACGGGCGGACTGGGTTGCGACGCCCAGCGGGGGAAGATCCTTCAGGCCGGAAACCTTGAGCCGACTCAGCGCCTCGGCCTGCAGGTTCAACCCACCCCGCACAAACCACTTCTCGGCGATGAACTGGTCGCCCGGCTCCGCGGAGGGGTAGTCGTAGTTGTTGACAGATACCAGATGAACCCGATCCCATTCCAGGCCCTTGGCTTTGTGAATAGTGGACACGACGACTTCCCCGCCATGGGCGTCCGGATCAAATCCGCGATCGTCCGGGCTCAACCCAAGGAACCGACGTTCATTTTTGGCCACTGCTTCCAGTTCGCCCGCGAGTTCGGCGAGGCCCCAAGTCGGGTTTCGCTCACTGGCTCTGCGCAGAATTCCAGCCAGCTTGTAAGCCAGGGCAAGGTCCGCCGGCTGCACAAAGATACCGTGGGCCAGGGTGATGAGCAGTTGGTCAATGGGCAACGAAGTGGCCGCGTGCCATTCCTGCACGGTGCTTCGGAAGTTGACCAGATGATCGTGGAGCATTCCATCGGATGGAGCCAACCCGATTCCCTCGAGCCAATCTTCACCTAACCGCGGCCACAAGAACTGCTCCGGCCTCCGGCAGGAGCGCAGCGCTCGCTCCGCCTGCTCCAGCAGCCCCTCGTTGGAGCTATCTGCTTTTGTGCGGTCGCCCCAGATGCGATAGCTCGCCACGAGCTCGCGGGTCGAATCGGGGGTTGCAAGTGAGCGGATCACCTGGCTGAGCGAGCCGGCGGTGATCCGGGTGGAATGCGTGCTTCGGAGCAATTCGAGGTGCGGAACACCATGCTGACGCAGCGCCTCCGCATAGTGGATCCCAATCTGATTGGTAGGCACGAGAATCGCGGCGGTCGCCTTCTTATTTCGCTCGTTCCAGCGCGCCAGCGAGCTCACCACGGCCTCCAGTTCCTCTTCCGAAGTGAAAGCGAGCGGAATCAACTTGACCCCCTCGGGATTGTCAGGGGGGTTTGGCTGAGGATCGCCCCCCGGTGCCGGTTCGATATAGGGAGGCACGAGTACTTCTCGCAACGCCGCGGTTGGGTGTTCATGCTGCACCCAACGCACCAGCTGGTTGGCTAGTTCGATGATCGTCTGGGTCGAGCGGCCGGAGTTTGGTAGATCCTGTCGGTCGACGCCTGGTTCCTTGAGGAAGGATCGCAAGAACTCAGGGCTGGCCGTGGTGAACGACTCGAAGATGGCCTGATTGGGATCCCCAACTCTGACCCAATTTCCTTCCGGCCCGGCCAGCTTTCGGAGCAGGGCTTCCTGGAGGCGGCTGCTATCCTGGGCCTCGTCTTCCAAGATAAACGGCCAGCGAACCCGCAACCGCGCAAGGAAGTCAGGATCGGCCTCCAACGCCTGGATCGCTTTTCCGATGAGGTCGGCGAAGTCCAGGGCGCCGCGGAAGGACAGCGAACGCTGGTAATCGGAGTAAATCGACCATCCCATCTCCAGCAGCGGCTCCGCCCCCGACGCGGAGTCCAGGCGATCGCGCAGGTCCTGGGGACTGAGCCGCAGGTCCTTGGCCTGCCGGATGAGGCTTTCCGCCACGTTGCGGACCAATTCTGGCCAGCGGTAACTCCGGATTTGCTTTAGCTTGTTCTCCGGGAGATCGGGATTCAGGTGCTGCTCCAAGGCCTGAGGGTGCCCGCGAACCCAGGCATCTATGACCTCTGATAGGATTTGCTCCGCTGCCAGCTCGTCGAGGATCTGGAAGTTGTCCGAGAGTCCGGTGAGAGCCGGTCGTTCACGGGCGATCTCGTGGGCGAGCCCGTGCAGGGTTCTCACTCTGTAACCGACGCCAGGGAACAACCCCTTGGCTTTCACGAACTCGGCCACCCGATGAGAAAAGTTATCGACCGCAGAGTTGACCAGTGCGACCACCAGCACCTCTTGCCCCTGCCGCAGCTTGCCGCTTGCGATCAATCCCGCCGCCAGGTAGGAAAGCGTGAGCGTTTTCCCACCTCCCGGTACGGACGAGACACCCATCTTGCCTCCCTGGTAGGCAAGCACTCGGCTCTGGCTCGGGCGGGGACGGAATTCAGCGCTCATCGCCCGGCCTGCAGCAGCGAGCGCTGAAGGAGCTCCAACAGCGGCCCACGTTCTTCAGTTCCGTGCTCTCCAAGTTCGCTCAGTGCCAGGTAAATGCCCTTTTTGCAGCGACGGATCAGGCCGTGCACCAAGCTATCCAGCACCTGTGCGCGGCTGCGCATCTCATCTTTGTCCGTCCATCGCCGTCCCGCTCCCCACTGACGGCTCAACACATAGGGTTGCGTCAGAGGTTGATAAGGCCGATCCCACCACCCGGTGCTGCCAACACTGAGCCAGAACTGATATTCCACCGGTCGGTTTCCCAAGAGAAATGTGAAGGCCGGAGCCAGCAGCACCGCATCAACCGGTTGAATTTCCCATGACCTCAGGTACTGCGCTGCCAGCACCCCTTCGCGCACCAGCGTGATGTACAGCTGGCTGAGATCCCCGCTCTCATCGTCAAGCAGCGCTTCGCGGAACTTGCGATACGATTCGATCAAGTTTGCAGCGACTGAGCCGAGTTCGTAAGACTTGTGAAAGCCAAATCCGGGCTGCGATAGCACCTCTCCAAACAAGCTCCCCATGAATAGGTCCAGGTCGGATGCTTCCCCCGTCGAATAATCCTCCAGCCAACTCCGCAATCGCTCGTAACGCTGTCCAAGAGCGAACGTGATCCGCCCCTGGGCGTCCTGACCTAACTTCTCGAACGGATTCAAACCCGAGCTCGGCCGATACAGGATTTCCGCAAGCAGCCTGGCCCGCACCAGGTCCATGTCCTCAATGGCGAGAGTAAAAGCCTGCGCCACCGCCTGCTTGGTCGGCCATAGGTCCCAGCCACGATGTGCCAGGCAGGCCAAGGTCAACAGGCAAACGCAAGCCGGCTCGTCGCGCAGTGCCCGGGAGGGACGATGGGTGAACGTCTTAACCCCCCGGACCTCCAGGCGCCTGGCAATCGAGAATCGCAGGGAATCGCTCATGTAGGGTGCGAGTACCGCCACCTCTCCGGGCGCAACCTCTCGGGACACGATCAGTTCCCGGATCGAATCCGCTACCCAATCGATCATTTCCGGGTAGAACCGACTGGATCGATACGTGACGCCGCCGTGTTTTTCCGAGTTTGGTTCCAAGCCGGTCAACGTTCGGGCAAAGGCTGAAAGCGCAGCCGTGGTCGCATGCGGCTGATCACAGTGGATCGAGATTTCGCAGCTCGCAGCAAGCCGCCGCCCGCTCTCAGGATCGGCTCCCAGAAACCGCCGGTAACCTGCATCTTCATCAAAGACAAGCAAGGCGCCCTGAGTAGAAGGCAGCCACTCATGCAAGAGATCGTGCGCCGCCGGCGTGTCTTCTTCGAGGTTATCAACAACGAGGGTTCTGAAACGTTCCACGATCATCTGGCGGCAAATTGGCAATTGCCAGACGTGAGTGCGGAAGACTTCGACCTGCAGCGAGAAATCCAGCAGGTTGTGCTCTAGGCAGAATCGGCGAAACAGGGTGGCACATTCTTGCGCCTGGTCGTAACTCCGGAGCATCTTCTGGTCTCCGGACCAGGCCGATTTCAACCTGGATCCGATCTCCGTATGGGGAAAGCCGACCAGTGCCGATTTGTTCAAGTTATCTAGTATCTGACTGAAGAGCCGATGCTGGTCGATCGTGATGCCCTCGAAGTATCCCTGGTTCAGGAGCGGCGCAAGCACCCGCGACAGGTAGTATTGGGAGGTCTCCAGGGTCAAGAAGACTGGAGATCGGTCTGGATGGCCAAATCCGGCTGGCCCAACCGCCATCGGCCAGAAGAGCTCGACCATCCGCCTCGCCAGACCTCCCACAGTGAGAACGGTCACTTCTGCTCCGGGCGGCAAGCCAGGGCTGCGGAGCAGTTCAAGAAAAGGGCTGGCGAGCATTCGCTGCGGCACGATGACCAGAATCGACTCCCCGGGAACGCCACTCAGCAACAGATGCCGCAAGCGGCCAACCGCGGCGGTCGTTTTCCCGGATCCTGCCGGGCCATGCAAGAAGACACGCCCAACCAAGGGGCTTTCGATTACTCTCCGTTGGGGTTCGGTGTACTCGACCGCCGCCATCATTCGGGATTCTATCTACCCCTCATCCGAGCAGCGGGCCAGCGCCCGAAGCGCGCAGCCATGATCACCGCGTGCCACCGACCTCGAGCAGGATACTGAAAAACGGGCCTGAACTCTTATCCCCCACCCCTTACCCCTCCCCCGTGCCTCG
>CAYHJH010000060.1:7261-8482 GCA_964356605.1 uncultured Anaerolineaceae bacterium | reverse complement strand
CGCCGTAGACGACGAGTATCTCGGTCTGGCAGCGCTTGATGTGGAGAAACGGTAGTCGGTGAAACCCCATGAGTGAGAATGGGCAGAGGCCGGAAGACGTAAAAGGCTCGAGCATACATCTCACTGGCATGGTGCAGGGTGTTGGGTTCCGGCCCTTTGTTTATGGATTGGCCACAGAACTACAGCTCACGGGCTGGGTTCGAAACACCAGCTCGGGTGTTGAGATCACAGTGGACGGCCCCCCGTCCGCCCTAGAGCGCTTTGCCCACAGTCTCCTGGCCCGGTCGCCGCCTTTGGCCCATATCGACCGCTTGGAGGTCGAGTCAATCCCAGCCAATGGCTTCACCAACTTTGAAATCCTCGGCTCCGACGGAAGCCAGGAGGGTGTCCAACCCGTCTCGCCGGACATCAGCATCTGCCCCGACTGCCTGAGGGAGCTGTTCGATCCCCAGGACCGTCGGTTCCGCTATCCCTTCATTAACTGCACGAACTGCGGCCCGCGCTTTACGATCATCAAAGACATTCCGTATGACCGCCCGGCCACGACCATGGCAGCCTTCGTGATGTGTCCGGCGTGCGCCCGCGAATACGGCGATCCGCTCGACCGCCGCTTCCACGCCCAACCGGTGGCCTGCCCCGCGTGCGGTCCACATGTCTGGCTCGAGCCAGGAAGTCACTCGCGGGAGGAGGCGCTGCAGCTGGCGAGACGGCTCTTGACGGCCGGAACAATCGTCGCCATCAAAGGCCTGGGTGGCTTCCATCTGGCCTGCGACGCTGCCAACCGCGAGGCAGTGCGCAAGCTGCGCAGCCGGAAGCTGCGCATCGACAAGCCCTTCGCCTTAATGATGCCCGACCTCGGCACGGTCGAGAGGCATTGCTACGTCAGCACGGCGGAGCGGGCGCTGCTGGAGAGCCGGGAGCGCCCCATCGTCATTCTGCGGCGCAGGCCCGCCTCGCCAATCGCCCCCGATCTGACCCCCAATCAGAACACCCTGGGTGTGATGCTGCCTTACACTCCGCTCCACTACCTGCTGCTTGAGCCGACTCCGGGCTTTCCGGAGGCGCTGGTGATGACGAGCGGCAATCTGAGCGAAGAGCCCATCGCCACCGGGAACGCCGAGGCCAGAGAACGGCTCAGCGGGCTGGCGGATGCATTCCTGCTGCATGACCGAGAGATCCACATCCGCTGTGACGATCCGGTAATCAGAGCATTCGAGCGGG
>CAYHJH010000060.1:3850-7161 GCA_964356605.1 uncultured Anaerolineaceae bacterium | reverse complement strand
TCGGCGTACAGCATCACCATGCGCATCTCGCGGCCTGCATGGCGGAGCACGGCCATCCCGAAGATCGGCCCGTCATCGGCGTCGCCTTCGACGGGACCGGCTACGGTACGGACGGAAGCATCTGGGGGGGCGAGTTCTTGGTGGCCGACTATAGGGCATTCCGCAGGGCCTACTGGCTCCGGCCGATTCCGCTCCCAGGAGGCGATGCCGCCGTTCGGAATCCGTGGCGCACGGCGCTGGCCTGGCTGCATGCAGCGGGATTGGCTTGGGACACAGGCCTCGAGTGCGCTCGGGTCGCCTCAGGGCTGGAACTGAGCGTGGTGCGCCGACAGATCGAGGCGGGCACTAATGCACCGTTGACATCCAGCATGGGGCGACTCTTCGACGCAGTCGCCTCCCTGGCCGGAGTGCGCCAATCGGTCAACTACGAGGCCCAGGCAGCGATCGAGCTGGAAGCGATTGCGGATCCGGGAGAGCAGGCCGCGTATCCCTTCGAGGTAGGCGAAGGGTCAATCGACCCGGGCCCTGCGCTGTTCGCCCTTCTGCATGACCGTGAGAGTGGTTGCGGCGCGGCGGTTATCTCCGCCCGCTTTCATAACGGGGTTGCCAGGATGGTCAGGGCCACCTGTGAGGCCATCCGGCAGCGGGAGGGCCTGGACAGTGTGGCACTCAGCGGCGGCGTCTGGCAGAACATGACCTTGCTGAGCAAGACTGTGGCGTGGCTCGAGAGCGCGGACTTCTCCGTATACGTGCACCGGCAGGTGCCAACCAACGACGGCGGCCTGGCGCTGGGCCAGGCGGTCGTTGCCCATCATATGTTGAAGTAGGGAAGCCTATGTGCCTGGGAGTGCCCGGAAGGATCATCGAGATCTACGAGCATGAGGGCCTGCGCAAGTGCAAGGTCGACTTCGGAGGCGTCGTGCGGGAGGCCTGCCTGGATTTCGTTCCGCAGGCCGAAGTCGGCGACTACGCCGTCATCCATGTTGGGTTTGCCATCAGCCTGGTGAGCCAACAGGAGGCTCAGGAGACCCTAAACCTGCTGCGCCAGATCGCCAGCGTGGAGCAGGAGTTGGGCGCTCAGCCCAGTGGGGAGGTCCGGCCATGAAGTTCGTGGATGAGTTCCGGGATCCGGATCTCGCCCGGGCCACGCTGGCGGAGATCCGCAAGACGGTGACCCAGCCGTGGGTGCTCATGGAGATCTGCGGCGGGCAGACCCACTCCATCATGCGTTACGGCCTCGACCAGCTCCTGCCGAGGGAGGTGGAGCTTGTTCACGGCCCGGGCTGCCCGGTGTGCGTCACGCCGCTGGAGCAGATCGACAAGGCGTTGGAGATCGCCTCCCGCCCTGAGGTCATCTTCGCCTCCTACGGCGACATGCTGCGCGTCCCGGGCTCAGGCATGGACCTGTCCTCCGTTCGCGCCGCGGGTGGCGACGTGCGAGTGGTCTATTCCCCCCTGGACGCCGTACGGCTCGCGCAGCAGCACACAGACCGTGAAGTGGTGTTCTTCGCCATCGGTTTCGAGACCACGGCGCCAGCCAATGCCATGGCAGTTGAGCATGCGAAGGCACTGGGGCTGGAGAACTTCAGCGTGCTGGTCTCTCATTCGCGGGTGCCGCCCGCCATGCACGCCATCCTGCGTTCGCCCGATTGCCGGGTGCAGGGCTTCCTGGCCGCCGGCCATGTCTGCGCCGTGATGGGCTACTGGGAATACAGGCCAGTTGCCGAGCAATATCATGTCCCCATCGTGGTCACCGGCTTCGAGCCGATCGACATCCTTCAGGGAATTCTGATGGCGGTGAGGCAGCTAGAGGGTGGAAGGGCCGAAGTTGAGAATGCCTACCCGCGCGCCGTCGTCGAGGGCGGGAACGAGCCCGCCCAGGAGATGATCGATCGAGTTTTCATGGTCTGTGACCGCAAATGGCGTGGCATTGGCAACATCCCTTCGAGCGGATGGTGTCTGCGGCCGGAGTATGCCAGATACGACGCTGAACTCCGATTTGCGGTCTCAGGAATCGCGCCGCAGGAGTCGGAACTGTGCCTCTCAGGGGCGATCTTGCAGGGTCTCAAGAAGCCCCCCGACTGTCCGGCCTTCGGAAGGGAGTGCACACCGGAGGCTCCCCAGGGAGCCACGATGGTCTCTTCGGAAGGCGCCTGTGCTGCCTACTATCGATATGGCCTGCCAGAGCGAGCCACGGCCTCTCCACAGTGAGGCGCGGCCCGAGCGGAGTGGAGCCATGAGCCAAGTCAAAGAGCCAGTGACGTTCGAGGGCGCGGTCTGCCCGGTGCCGGTGCACCCTGGCGACACGATCGTGCTGGGGCACGGCAGCGGCGGTCGCTTGATGCGCGGTCTCATCGAGGGCCTGTTCCTGCCCGAACTTGACAACCCGGTGCTGCGGGCTGGCAACGACGCAGGGCGGGTGGCGGTACGGGACGATGTCCTGCTGGCCATCAGCACCGACTCGCATGTCGTATGGCCGCTGTTCTTTCCCGGCGGCGACATCGGGCGGTTGGCGGTCTGCGGCACAGTCAATGACGTGGCGATGCTCGGCGCGGAGCCGCTCTACCTTACGGCCAGCTTCATCCTGGAGGAGGGCCTGGACACCGGAGTGCTGCACAGGGTGGTCCAATCGATGAAGCGCGCGGCCGTGGAGGCGGGCGTGGAGATCATCGCCGGCGACACGAAGGTGGTCGAGAAGGGCAAGGCCGATGGGCTATATATCACCACCACCGGCGTGGGTCGGATCTATCCTGGGGTCAACATCGGCGGCCACAGGGCGCAGCCCGGCGACGTCATGCTTCTCTCCGGTCCCATCGGCGATCACGGCATCGCAGTGCTAGGCGCACGGGGCGAGCTCGGCTTCGAGGCCAAACTCGAGAGCGACGTTGCCCCGCTCAACCACCTGGTGCGTGCCATGCTGGAGGCCGGCCCCGGAGTGCACGTGTTGCGCGACCCAACCCGCGGCGGCGTGGCCACGGCGCTCAACGAGATCGCCAGGGCCAGCGGTGTTGGGATCGTCCTGGAGGAGCGCGCCATCCCGGTCCGCCCGGCCGTGCAGGCTGCATGCGAGATGCTCGGCTTTGATCCGCTCTTCGTTGCCAACGAGGGGAAGTTGCTAGCGGCAGTCGCCCCGGAACATGCCGAAGCCACACTGGAGGCGATGCGCGCTCAGCCCTACGGTGGCAATGCGGTGATCATCGGCGAGGTGACCGCCGAGCCGCTTGGCCGAGTGCTCATGAAGACGGTGATCGGCTCCCACCGGGTAGTCGACGAACTGAGCGCTGAGCTGCTCCCGCGCATCTGCTGACTGC
>CAYHJH010000060.1:0-3750 GCA_964356605.1 uncultured Anaerolineaceae bacterium | reverse complement strand
CCGGCGGCCGCCACCGCCCCCCGGGAGGTAATGCGCAGATTCCCCACGCGTGGATATGGTGTTCCCCATATGGCCTCGGCCGCGACCGTGTTCTAGACTGGAGTCAGAGAACCAGCCTCTCGTGTGGAAAGGAGGTCCCGATGAGAAGCGTGCAGTACCTTGGCTCTGGGGCCGCCTGGACCGCGGCCCTGGCCTTGCCAGCCACTGTGTTCGGTTTGTGCCTGGCCGCATTGATCGACCGATACTCGGTCGAGATCGCCAGCGCAGTGGCGAGGGCGTTTGACACGAACTGGAGGGGCTTCGTCGCCTTACGCTGGCCAGAGGCAGCAGGAATGCTGATTGGACAGCTGCTGCTGATGGCGGTTCTGCTGTTCGCCGGAGGCAGAGCGCTGGGCAACAGAGCCGAAGCGAGCTAGCGCAGGTCCCAAATCCCGAACGCACAAAGGGGCGCACCCAGACTGGCGGGCGGCCACCCCTACCGAATACGGCCCTGCGGCTGCTTAGATCGGATTGCGCTCAGGGACTGATAATTCCTTTGCGGATCGCGTATTTCACCAGCTCGGTTCGGGAGTGCAGGTTGAGCTTGCGCATGATGTTTTCTCGGTGGCGAGCTACAGTCTTAGGGCTGATCCCTAGTGTTTCGCCGAGCTCGGCGTTGCCGGCCCCATCCGCCACGTGGCCCAAGACCTCCAGCTCCCGCTCGGTCAGCCCGTTCAGTACTCTTGTTTTGCGTGCCTCGGGATCCTGTGCCAGGTAGTCCTTCACGAGCAACATCGCCAGCGACGGATAGAGATAGACTTCACCTTTTGCCGCCGCTCGGATCGCGTTGATCAGCTCCTCGGGCGCGGCCCGCTTTGGGACGTAGCCGGTGGCCCCGGCCTCCAGCATTTTGAAGAAGTACTCTTTGTCTTCGTGGATGGTCAGCGCAACTACGGCCACGTCTGGCCGCAGCTTTCTGATCCGGTCGGCGGCCTCGATGCCGGAGAGATCTGGCAGTCCGATGTCCATCAGGATCACGTCAGGCTCTAACTGCTCAAGGGCGCGAAGCGCTTCCCCAGCGGTGCCGGCCTCGCCCACGATCTCCATATCCCCCTCGCTTTCAAGCAGCGTGCGCAGTCCAGCGCGCACAACCTCGTGATCATCAACCAGCAGCAGCCGCACTGTCATGCTCATCTCCGGTCTCCAACCTATCGGGGACGGTGGCGACGATCCGAGTGCCTTTTCCAATCTCCGAGCTCAAATCGAACGCGCCGCCCATCAAGGTCACCCGCTCCTGCATGCCCATCAGACCCCACGACGGCCGGTCGGCGCTGCCGGTGGCGACCGTGTTGAAGCCCACCCCGTCGTCCTCCACCTCCAAGCAAACCGCTACTTGGTTGTAGCTCAGTCTCACCCATCCCTGCTGAGCGCTGGCGTGTCTAACCACATTGGTCAGCGCTTCCTGAGCCACGCGGAATAGCCCCACCTTGAGCAGAGGAGGCAAGGGACGCTCGTCTCCAACCACCTCGAAACTCACGATCAGCGGCGCCCGGTTCTCGATCTCGCCCGCGTACCAACGCAGCGCCGCCACCAGGCCCAGATCATCCAAGTGAGAAGGCCGCAATCCGAGTATCAGGCGCTGCAGTTCGCCGAGCGAGCTGTTCGTGAGTTCCTCCAGATGCCTGAGAGCACCTACCGCTCCGTTCACACCTTCGGGGAGCTTGCTTACGACCCCGCGCAGACCGAGGCCGATGGCCGTCAGGGCCTGGCCCGTCTCATCGTGCAGCTCACGGGCGATCCGCTCTCGTTCGGCCTCCTGGGCCTGAACCACTCGGTGCAGCAATTCGCCGCGCAGCGCCTGCCGTCGCTCCGCCTCCTGCAGGCGGGCGTCCTGGAGCTCGGCCATCCGCTGTTGCTGTTCCACCTCAAAGGACCGCATGAAACGGATCACAAAGACGGTGATCAGGATCGCTGCACCGGTGCGCAAGAGTTGGATTGGGAAACCGAGGGTCTCGAAGAACAGTTCCGAGTTGATAACCGTTGATGGGGGAAGCGCGCTTGGCCGAGTGAACACCTGTCCGATTACCCCGTAGGCCATGAAGGCTAGCGCCGCAAACAAACTGTCTCGACCGAACCCCGCCATGCCGGCGGCGCGAAACGAATGCCGCAAGGACAGCAGGCCAATTCCAGCCAACACCGCCGACGGCACCGCCAATGTGTAGCGGGTCCAGACATCGGCCACATCCCACAGCGCAGACAATTCCGTGAATCGCGTCCGCAAGATCAGCAGCCCGAGGCCCCACACCAGCGCAAGACCCAACGACGGCCCCAGGCTCCATCGCCGCCCGCCTGCGCTCCGCACGATGAGCGCGGCGCCGAACCCGCCTAGCGCCAGAAAGGAACCAGCCAGCACCATGATGCGCAGGCTGCGCCACAGCAGCGGTTCGGTCAATTGAGCTGGGAGAATTCCCAAGCTTTCGAACATCTCCAGCCACTCGTGCCCGCCGTGCACCAGGCCGAAAACCGAGAGCATTCGGAGTGCGTAGCGGAGGCGCGGATCGGAGGCCCTCCCCATTTCAAGCAAAGTGGCCAGCCCCAACGAGAAGAAGGCTAGGCCATAGAAGAAAAAGATTTCTGCGACGATCGTGGAACTCATCTCACGGCCCCAATGAAACGAAGACCCGGCGTCAGCCGCGGGTCCAGTCGACGAGAGCTGCAGCTACCTGGAGTTCGTAATTCCAGCCGCCCGGCTCGATTCCGCCCGCCTACTCCAATCGAGATTGCCCTCGAGATGCACGCCCTCAGCCTCCAGAAAGAATCAAGCACCTCAGCTCGATACTAGCGATTTGGCACCTCAGGCATGAAGTGACGATGCTCCCCTATCCTCTCGCCATCTGTGATAGACACCGCCGGAAGAGGCTATTCATCACTACCCCACGGTTGACCTTCGCCTAAGAATTGAACCATCCAACCGATTGCCGTACCGGTCAAGGAAGCGTTCATGCGCGATTACACGCAGGATTTGCTCGAGCTCATCCTGCTGGCAGCCACTGACCTGCCCCCGGATGTGGAAGCCACCCGCCTAGCTTGCTTGCGCCCCAACGCGGTTGACTCCCTCACCGGAAAAAACAGCGGGGACAACTTGGGCGACGAAGCATTTCCGACCATCCACTTCGAGGAGGTGGACGGCGACAAGCTTGTGGTGGACCTGATCCTCAAAGGCGGCGGATGCGAGAACGTGGGTGCACAATACTCTCTTCCCAACGCAGCTCTTGCGGCGGGGCGGGACCCGGAGGGCGTGCGCAATGTCGTGCTGGACGCGGTGCACATGGCCCAAGGCAAAGGCTGCGCGCCGGGCATCCTGGGAGTAGCCGCCGACGGATGATCGCCGGACCCGACGAAGTGGTCTACCAATAGGAGGGCGGAGTATGCAGAAGCTGAGCATTCCCATCCCGGATAAGGCGATCCGCAAGCTCAAGATGGGCGATCCGGTCTCGCTCTCCGGCGTCATGCTCACCGGCCGCGACGCGGCGCACAAATGGATGGTGGAGACCTTCGTCAAGGGTTCCCGTGAACCCCAGGGGGACGACCGAGAGGTCTATCAGGCGATCAAACCCTTCCTGGACGGCGGGGCGATCTACCACTGTGGACCGGTGGTGGCCGGCCTGGAGACGGGAGAGTACCGGTTTGTGGCGGCCGGCCCGACCACCAGCACTCGCGAGGAGCCCTACCAGGGCGACGTGATGCGGCACTTCAACCTCAAGGCGGTGA
>CAYHJH010000059.1:0-8531 GCA_964356605.1 uncultured Anaerolineaceae bacterium | reverse complement strand
CGGCTATGGCGTCATCGGCAAGCGCATTGCCGACGCGGTCGTCGTACAGGATGATATGGAGCTGGTCGGCGTGGCCGACGTGGTGAGCGACTGGCGGGTCAAGGTGGCCGTCGAGAAAGGCTACCCAGTGTTTGGCTCAACCCCAGAGGGCGCCGAAAAGATCAGGGCCGCGGCGATCCTGCTCGCCGGGACTCTAGATGATCTTCTTAAGCAGGTGCACGTGGTGGCCGATGCCACCCCCAAGAGAGTCGCCTCGGCCAATCTCGAACGGTATCGCTCCGCCGGGGTCAAATCCATCTTTCAGGGGGGCGAGAAACATAGCCTCACTGGTCATTCGTTTGTGGCTCAAGCCAATTACGTAACGGCGTTGGGCCGTGACACGACGCGCGTAGTGTCGTGCAACACCACCAGCATCGTGCGCACGCTGGGCACGCTGAAAACGCGGGGCTGCTCAAGAAAGCGCGCGGAGTTCTCATCCGCCGCGCCACCGCCCCGTGGGAGTCGGACCACGGCGGTGTGATGAACACCGTCGTGCCGGAAGCCGTCATCCCCTCACATCAGGGCCCAGACGCCCAGACTGTGGTCCCAGAGCTGGACGTGGTGACGATCGCCGCCAAGGCGGCCCACACCCAAACCCACAACCACTACTGGGTGGTCCAACTCACACGGCCCGCCAGCCGCGAGGAAGTCCTGGACGCGTTCTGGGCTGCCCCCCGCATCGCTTTCATCCGCGTGGCAGATGGGATTGTGGCCCTCAACAGCACCATCGAGTTGATGAAAGACTTGGGCCGCCCGCGCGGGGACATGTGGGAAGTGGGGCTTTGGGAGGATGTGCTGGCCGTCAACGGAGACGAGGCCTACTATACCTATCAGGTCTACAACGAGGCCATCGTCGTCCCGGAGAACATCGACGCCATTCGCGCCCTGGTAGGGACCGTGAAGGAGGCCCACGAGTCCATCCGGATCACCGATGAAAGCCTTGGAATGCGGCGTGAGTTCGTCGGCGCGGCGCGGCCAGTTCCGGCTTGAACGGAATCCGCCCCAGGAAGGGCAGCAGGGGCATCGACCCTGTGGCGTCGAGGGCTCACGGTGGTGACCAGAAGGATCCCCGCTGAGCAGGCCACTCGGGGGGGCGGGAACTGCCCGAGTGTAGGGCCTGGCTTGGGGATGAGAACCAGTGGCCAAGCAACCTGAACCAATGGAGTCTTCGCAATGAGGCTGAGAAACCACGCAATTGGGAGAGGTCCACTAGCGGCGGGATTGTGCCTGGCCTTGACCGGGGGGCTCCTCTTGACGGCCTGCAGTGGGGCCGCCAGTCGCGCAGAATCCCGCTTGCCCGCTGGCAATGAAGTGGGACAGATCGTGCCTATCGAGGGAGGCGGGCAGTATGTTGACATTCTCCCGCAGGAGCTCAAAGCGATGCTGGAGACCAAGGATTTCTTCTTGGCGAATGTGCATGTGCCCTACGAAGGCGAGATCGAGGGCACCGACGCCTTCGTGCCCTTCGACCAGGCGCAGAAGCTTCTAAGCGAGTTCCCGGAGGAGAATAGCGCCAAGATCGTGCTCTACTGCCGCAGCGGCAGCATGAGCGCCATTGCTGCTCGGGTCCTGGTTGAGGCGGGGTATACCAATGTTTACAACTTGGACGGCGGATTTCGCGCTTGGACGGCGGCCGGTTACGAACTGATACAGCAGCCCTGAGATCGCTGGCTATCGGCGCACGATCGCGAGGGCTCTAGGGCTCTTGACGCGGTATCCCGCGCCCGACTCTGCTCTTTGCTGGCCTGCGGCTGGCTCCTCCACTTGGAGCTGGAGCACGGGTTGGATCGAAGCGCCCGGCTGAACCCGGATGGGCACAGGCGCCCAAGCGCCGTTCACCGAGGGTAGACCTTGATCCCGGTCAGGAAGGGAGCCAGGGCCGCGGAATTGAATGGACCTATTGGGAACCATAGGTCAGGATCCTAAGGGTACGACTATGGGGGGACTTGGCCGACCCGGCGTCTTTGGCCCCGGCCGCGAAGATGCAGGTAGAGCATAGCCCCCAGCAGCAGCCCCAGAGTCACCAACTGCGCCAGCCGCAGTTTACCAAACACAATCACGCTGTCCCCCCGGAACCCCTCCAGCAACAGCCGGCTGGCCGCAGCCAGGGCCAACCAGCTAAGAAAGGTGAAGCCTGGGAAGGGTCGACGGAACCGAAACCCCCAGAACGTAGCAAAGACGACCCCGGCGATCAGGATCTCGTAGATCTGAGCCGGATGGCGCCGCTCGCCCCCACAGCTCGATGGCCCACGGGAGCTCGCTTGGCGCCCCGAAGGCGTCTCCGCTGGCCAGGTGGGAGAACCCCAGGACCACAGAGAAGGCCGCTAGGCCGGGCGCCATCGTGTCCAGCGTGTCCCAAGTAGGCAATCTCTTCCGCTGGGCGTATATGATCGCAGCCAGCAGCCCGGTAAGCACGCCCTCGGCCGGAGCAAGAGTGGTCGGGTTGAGGGAGAGCAGGCTCAAGGGGTTATCCATGTAGACGCTTAAGTAGCGGGCGGCGTACCTTAAACGCGCACCAAGCAGCCCGGCCACGAGACCGATGAAGACCATGTTGCTCAAGGCCGCCACCGGGAGCCTGAGCTTGCGGGCCTGCTTCTCGATGACCGAGCTCCCCACGTACACCCCGGCCAAGAGCAGCAGGCCCGGGAGCTGGATCGCCAGCGGGCCCACCTGGAGGATGGGAAGCATCACCCTCCCTGTCCCAGGATCTCTTCAACAGCGGTCTGGATGGTCGCCTCGCCCATCGGCCCGCCGATGATGACTTTGCGTATGATTCCCTCCCGATCGACAAAGAACGTAGATGGCAACGCCCGGAGCTGATACTGCCGGCTTACGGTGCCGGTGCGATCCAGCGGAACGGGAAAGGTCAGGCCCAACTCCTGGATGAACGCCATCGCGGCCCGCTCGCTGTCCTGATAGGTGGTATTCACCGCCAGCACCTCCAGGCCGCGTCCCCTGCTTCGCTCATAGACACGCTGGATGGCAGGCATCTCTGCGCGGCAGGGCGGGCACCAGCTCGCCCACAGGTTGATCACCACCGCTTTTCCGCGAAGGTCAGAGAGGGTGACCGGCCCTCCACCCAGCAGCTCCAGCGTGAAATCGGGGGCAAGGAACCCCTCGCGAGGGCTAGGAATCTGGCCACCGGTAGTGGCGGCTGCAGGAGCCGCGGACATCCAGATCCAGACAGCGCCAAGCCCCAGGGCAATCCCCATCAGAGCGAGCCAGCGCCTCGGCCTTGCGATCCCATCACCAGTCCACACGGCCATCGAGAAAGTCCAGCTCCGTACAGAGTCGGCCGGATTGTAACGGTGCTAGTCGGAGGTCCACACGGGCATTCTTGCCTGTTTTAGCAAGAATTGGGCCCGGCGCGATTGCAGGACGAGCTCGAGCTCCGTTGTTTGTGAAGAATAGCGCGAATGGCGCGCTCCGGCTCAGGCCATTTGGAGGTTTGATCGCGGCCACGCCTGCCCTAGCATTGAGAAAGGCAGCCAGGGCAGTTGGCATGGCCAGGCGCAAGAAGAAGCTTCGACTGGAACTGACCCGCCGCGACTTCGTCAAAGTAGCCGGCGCGGCCGTCGGTTCCGCCGCGGTTGCCTACACAGTCACCTCCGGACCGCTCTCCCCCTTCAGCGAGCTCCGGAAGAGGCAGCTGGCAGGCCAGGAAACCCCCCGCGATGAGGCCAGGCAGGTTCACTGGGGGATGGTGATCGACCTGGAAAAATGCATCGGCTGCAACTACTGCACCTGGGCATGCGACGCGGTCAATGACGTCTATCCCGACAAGACCTGGAACATCGTTGTCCCGGAGCGCACTTCCACGGGCGCCGGGTTCTTCTTCAGCCGGCCTTGCCTGCATTGCCAGGAAGCGCCCTGCGTCGAGGTTTGCCCGGTTCAGGCCACCTGGGTGCGGGAAGACGGCCTGGTGATGATGGACTACGATCGGTGCATCGGATGTCGCTACTGCGAGGTGGCCTGCCCCTACGATGCTCGCAAATTCAACTGGGAGCAACACACCACCGAAAACGAGTTTAGCCCGACCTGGGGAGTCCCCGAGGTCGAGCGGCGGCCGCGTGGAGTGGTGGAGAAGTGCACGTTCTGCGTACAGCGAATCGACCGCGGCCTGCAGCGCGGTCTGACCCCGGGTGTCGACCGAGAGGCCACTCCGGCATGCGTCAACATCTGCCCGGTTGGGGCCAGGATCTTCGGCAATCTCACCGATCCCGGAAGCCCTGTCTCGATCGTTATCGAGGCCAATCCAACCCTCCGTCTGCGAGAGGATCTCGGAACTGAAGCCAGCGTCTACTACATCCCACCGCAGGAAGGCCTGTGAGGATCGCTGCGTACGCCGGACCTCTCGCCCGCCGCATGAGCCAGGCATCCCCTCGCCGGCTAGCTTGGATGGCCTTTCTGGTCGTCGCTCTAGCCATCGGTTTAGTCGCGGGCATACAAGTCTTCAGCAGAGGCTTAGTTGTCACCAACTTGACCGACACCGTCCCTTGGGGGCTGTGGATCACCATTGATCTCACAGCCATCGCCCTCGGGGCGGGCGCGTTCACGCTATCGGCAGTGGTGTACGTGTTCCGCCTGAGCCGTTTCCGGAGCATGATCCGTTTGGCGTTGTTGATCGGGATCATTGGTTACACCTCGGCCATGCTCACCCTGCTGGTGGACATCGGGCGCCCGGAGCGCTTCTGGTTTCCTTGGGTGTTCTGGAACGTGCACTCGGTCTTATGGGAGATCACTTGGGCGATCAGTCTCTATTTGATTGTGATGCTGATCGAGTTCGCGCCGGTGATCGCCGAGTTGCGCGTTTTCGATTCCCGGCCGGCGGTGCGACGCTTCGGGCATTGGATACACAGGGCCGCCCCAGCGCTTGCCCTGATCGGGATGCTGATCTCCCTGATTCACCAATCTTCGCTCGGCGCCACCTACGGGATTCTAAAGGCGCGCCCGATCTGGTTCAAACCGAGCATGCCGATCCTTTTCATTGTGTCGGCGATTGCCGTGGGGCCCGCGATGTCGATGACTGCGGCGATCGTCATTCAATGGACAACGGGTAAGCGGACCGTTCCCCTCGATGCACTTCGCACGATCGCCCGTTTCAGTGGCCTCGGCCTATTGGTCTATGCATACCTCAAATTCTGGGATCTGGCAGTGGTAGCCTACTATGGCCGCACACCGGCAGCCGAAGAGGCTCTCTACCTGTTGAACCAGTCGACTCCGTACGGCTTCGGTTTCTGGTTCTTGGAGGTCGCCCTTGGCATCGTTCTACCGGTGATCCTCTTCTTGCTGCCAGGGCTCAACCGACAGAAGGCCAACCTTGCCCTGGGCGGGGTGCTGGCTGCCTTCGGCCTCGCAGTCAACCGTTGGAACGTGACCGTATCTGGCCTGATCGTCCCACTGAGCTATTCACCAGGCACGCAGTACCGCCCGCCGCCGGGCGTCTACTGGCCCAGCCTGACCGAGTGGGGAGTTGCGCTGGGGATTATCGGGTATGTTTTGCTAATGTTCACGCTCGGTGTGCGCAACCTGCCGCTCTTCCCTAAGCGAGATCCTTCTTGAGATGAAATCTGAGCTGCAGTTCTTGGGGGCTGCCGAAACGGTGACCGGCTCGAGGTTCTTGCTCTCGGCCGGGCGCCGCCGCTACCTGGTGGACTGCGGGCTGTTCCAGGGGGGTCGCCGATTGAGGGACTTGAACTGGGAGCCATTCTCGGCTCCGCCCGAGACATTAGACGCCGTCTTGATCACGCATGCCCATATCGATCACGTGGGCTGGCTGCCGCGGCTGGTGCGTCAGGGCTATCGCGGCCCGGCATATGCTACTCACGCGACCGCCGCGCTGATGGAAATCCTGCTGCCCGATGCCGCCTACCTCCAGGAGCAGGACGCGGCGTTCGCCAATAAGAAGGGATACTCGCGCCACAAGCCGGCGCTGCCGCTTTACACCGCGAAGGATGCCGAGCGGGCTCTCGAATCCGTCCGCACCGTTGCGTTTAACCAGACATTGAGCATCGACGGGACAGATGTCACCTGGCGGCCTGCAGGTCACATCCTGGGTTCGGCGATGCTCGAGGTCCAGCTCGACGGCCGCCGATTAGTGTTCTCTGGAGATCTGGGTCGCTACGATAACGAGATCATGAAGCCCCCCGAACAGGTAGGTGAGGCTGACGTGCTGCTCGTCGAATCAACTTACGGCGACCGGCTGCACGCCGAAGGCTCGATCGATGCGACGCTCACCCAGGCAGTCGCACACGTCATCGAGCGCGAAGGCGTCCTGCTGATCCCTGCCTTCGCGGTCGGACGGACCCAGCAGGTGCTTTACCACCTGCGACGGCTGCAAGAGCGAGGCAGCATTCCCGATCTACCCGTCTTCGTCGACAGCCCCATGGCCGTTGACGCAAGCGAGATCTATTGCCGCTATGGCGACGACCACAATCTGGATGTCAACCTAGTGATGGATGACGAGGCGTGCCCCCTGCGGTGCCGCGACACGCACTTCGTGCGGGAGGTCGAGGAGTCCAAGCGTTTAAACCGGATGCGCGGGCCGGCCATTATCATCTCCGCCAGCGGCATGTGTACCGGAGGGAGAATCAAACACCACCTGAAGTGGCGGCTGCCCGATCCGCGCAATGCAGTGTTGTTTGTTGGCTACCAGGCGCAGGGGACCCGCGGCCGGCAACTCGCGGATGGGTCCAAACAAGTGCGGATTCACGGTCAACAGCTCAAAGTTGGGGCAAGCGTTTTCAAGGTTGATGCTCTTTCCGCGCACGCCGATCGCTCCGAATTGCTGCGATGGCTGGAAGGATTCGATCCACGACCTGAGCAGACGTTTGTAATCCATGGCGAGCCCCATGCCAGCCAGGATCTCGCGCAGAGCCTGCAGCACAGGGGGTGGGGCAATGTCCAGGTCCCGAAGCTAAGAGCGAGTTTCGACTTGCTCTAGGACGGTGCGCGTGGCTGAACTATCGCGCTTGATTCCGTTCGAGCTGAGACGCGAGGAACCGTGCGACATCGGCCGGATCGAAGGGCCAGGCGTAGCGAAAGCTGATCCGAGGGTATTTCCTGACAGCCCGCCCTATGGCGTTCGGGATGTCAGCTTCTGAGTGCTCGCCGCCGCGCGTCATCATCGGCGTGACAACTACGACCTCTTCCGCCCCGCGCGAAGCTGCCGCGTCCAGAGCGACGTCCAGGCTGGGGCCGCAGAATTCGTTGAAGCCGACGATCACCTCATGGCCCGTGGCCTCACGCAATGCTTCGGCCAGGGCATTCGAGCCTGCCCAGAACGGGTCATTCTTGTCATCTCGCGGCCAGTTTCGCACCTTTGCCTCAAGCTCGGCATGCCGGCTCTCGACGGCCTGGCGCGCTTCACCAGAAGTCCGTTCCAGGGCTGCGTGAATTCCCATCAGCTGTGTCAATTCCTCGGGCGGGAAGTCGTTGGGGGGCGCTCCATGCATGGCCAACACAACCACGATGCTCATTGTCTAACCTCCTTCTCACGGGCTAGCGCTCTCGGACCGTTAGCGTCCCAGTCATCCCGGCCTCTTTGTGCCCAGGAACGGCGCAAAAGAATTCATACGTCCCAGGCTTGGTCGGAATGAAAGTGACGCTGCTGCTCATCCCGGCCGTCGCCCCCATGTGAACCGCCGGCTCCACCTCCGTCTCATCCATGGTGTGGGCGGCCATTCCCTCGTCGTCCGATTCGGATTCGGCGGCCGTCGCTTCAACAGGGATTTCCTGGATGACGAAGTCATGCTCCAGCGTGCCCATGTTCTCCATGTTTACAGCTAACTGCTGCCCCGCCAGAACTTCCACGGCAGCCGGCTCGTAGCGGAAGTCCGTGGCGCGCAGGGTGACTTCGACCGGCGGGGGCGTGGACGAGCACGCCGCCAGCAGGGCCGCACCAAAGGCGATCGACATGCTGAAGTTGCGCAGGGTCATGTGGCCTCCATGCAAGTGGTTGCGAAACAGCAAGAATAGTTGGGCAGACTACGGCCCGGAAGGGCCGTCGTGCCTGCGCCCTCACGCTCGATTTGGCCCGCGCCGAGGATGTCGGCGGCCGCTAGCGGCGCGGATCCGCGGCGGTGGAACGCGAGTCCGGCGCGTGAACGTGGGGATGGCTTGGTTGAGGCCCGTGGTTATGCATTCCGGTTCGCATCATCCACAGATGCGCCAGGGGGCAGGCCAGCACGAGGGCCACCAGCAGCACTGTGTTGGTGGGGATGCCGAGCACGAAGACGGCTGCTACACCGGCTGCGAGTGCCAGACAGCCAACCAGGACCCAGGGGATCGAGCGTTTGTTCATGGATCGATTCTCCTTGGCGTGAACCACGTCGAATGCATTCTGCCACTCTTCCAGGCGTCGGATCACGCGCCGTCCGGCATTGCGAACCGCGCCGAATGGCGTACCGGCCGAGGCGGAGAACAGCGCTCCCAGCGCCAGCCGGGCAAGCGTAAAGTAACAAGGAACTGACCGAGGCTTGAATTGGAGTGAA
>CAYHJH010000058.1:0-8739 GCA_964356605.1 uncultured Anaerolineaceae bacterium | reverse complement strand
CAGGCGCGGTGGGTTGAGCCAGCCAGCTGAGAGCTTGCAGTGCGGCCACGCCTTGATTGGACCAGTCTAGATGAAACTAGCCAGGTTCGAAGCGAAACTGGAGGCAGTAGTGATGGAAAGTGTTGCTCACCCAGGCGTTGCCGATCCCGTAGGGAGCCAGGGGGATATCGTCCTGGGCCCAGATCCGCTCGTCCTTCAACGTGTAGAACTGGCTCACCCGCTGAGCTAGATCCCAGGCCAGTGGGTAGATCTTTCCCCCCTTCTTTACATTCTTGACGATGACGGTGAGATAGGCCCGCGGCCGAAGAACCGGCCGCAGCGAGGCGTACACGCCCACCAGTCGCTCTAGAAAATTGTCATAGTCAGAAATGTTTCCAAGATCGGCCGGATGGCTGGAGTAGGTCACGTCCAATGCCTCGTCCGCCCGTCGGCGCTTTTGCGTCGCGGCGCCCTTGGCCTGCAGCATGTTCCAATAGGGAGGCGAGGTCAACACATAATCGAAAGTTGGCAACTGCATCCGGCTAATCTCGGCCGCGTCACCCTGAATCACTTGGACCGACAAGTTGGAGGCCGGAGCGCCCAGGGAGGCCTGCTCCTCCTGGATTAGTCGACCGGCGATCTGAGCGTATTGCGGATTGAGCTCGATCCCGACGCCGTTGCGACCCGACCTGAGGCAGGCAATCAAGGTCGAGCCTGTCCCAACCATCGGATCGAACACGGTTTGGCCGCGCTGGGTAAAGAATTCGACGAACTCTTGGGCCAAAGTCTCGGGGAATTTGGCGGGATGTTGCAGGACCTCTTCGCGCCGACGGGGCGGGTTATGGACAAACCAGGATTTCTGGAACTTGATCCATTCTTTGGCAGTCAGGTTGTTGAGTCGGTTGCGAAAGGCCCGCTTAGGGCGTGACGAACCAGAGGGCGAAGTCATCGAAAGTCACGGTCAGTCCAGGGGTCTGCGCGGCCGAGGCAAAAAGGCTCAGAATACCCGACGAATAGCTGTCATCTTCTATCGCTTGAGTTGAAAGGGTCTTCCCGTTCGCAACTGCGTAGATCTGGTTGCCCCGAGCAAGCAGACCGATGCGATTGGTTGCCTGAGGGCCGCTGGCGAGCAGCTCAGAGGGGGTCCAGTTCAACAGAATCGCCGGAACCTCCTCGCCGACGAATTTTCGAAGGCGGTAGGCCCCATCACAGGAGACCTCCAGTGTGTAACCCCGGTTGAGGCCTTCGCCCCCGATTCGAATCCCCAGCCCGTAGGCATCTTTGGCGCTGCATGCTCCAACCTCGGCAGTCACTTCAACATACAGATCGGCTGCTGCGCGCGCGGTGGTGCTCCACGGCAAGAATCCGTCGGCAAGGTTGTCCGTGGCACTAAACCGGTTGTTCTCGTAAGCAAAGTTGGCCGTGGCCGGGTCGCTGTAGACATACCAGAATGGTTGGCTGAAATCATCGAGGATGTCCGGGGCCGAGAGATTTAAGCCGGCGCGGGGGTCGTCCGGGGCAAGCGGGATCGGCGATGGGGTTGGCGTGGCAGACACGGTCGCGGCCAAGCCGGGCGTGGAGGTGGCCTGGGCGGTCGCGCTCGGGGCGGTGGTTGGGATGAAGGGAGTTGAGCTGGGGACGATGATCGGCTGGGCGGTCAAAGTGGCCGCCACGGAGGTTGCCAGCAGATTGGGAGGCGGCTCTGCGGCAGGCCGATTGCAGCCGGCGAGCAGCAGGATCAGAACCAACCCGGAGCCCCAGCCTTTTGTTGGGCCTGGGATAGAGGGGAGACGGGTTGGGATCTGGGGTTTAGCCAGATGGAGAGGCTGCGAGAATCTGCGGGCGTCGGCCATCGAGTCGGCCGGCGAGTATAGCACAAGGCGTTCGCCGGACGCCTGCGCTCAACGCTATGCGGCGAACCCTCGCTTCTGGACGATGACAGGCAGGCACGGGGACTTGCGCAGGGATAGGGAAGGCGTCTGTCTTCCTAAGGGTTGTTAGAAAACTGGAGGGGCCCCGCCCTGCTTTGAACGCAGCACGAGGCCGTCGGGATTCTGGAAATCAATCCGGTGGGCGAAGGCCCGACCGATCTCCGCTAACAGCTCGATTGCCCAAAGCGAGTCCAGCCGGATCTTGGTCACATCGGCGCCGGGCGGCACTTTGACGCCCAGCTGCTCCATGACGTCGGGGGCCAAATCGAGGTTGTACCGGCGGAAGTCGATGCGGCCGGTCCCATCGTATTCCAATCGGGTGATATAGGTTTGCCATTCCGCCGCGTCTTCCAGCAGCTCGGAGAGGACCCATTCGCCCCACTGGAGAAAGCTGGCCTTCTTGGCGTCGACAGGGTGCGGAGAGCTGCCAGTGCCAAAGGAAAGCAGTCGGGTGCTGCCCGGAGGGTAGGTACCCGAACTGTAATGGATCGCCTCGACCGCCGCTTGGTAGCAGGGGTTCCCCGCCACTCCGACCCCCCCATCCACCCAGGTATGCTCCACTCCTCCAAGCCTTGCGCTGTGGGCGGGGAAGTACGTCGGCGCCGCGATGCTGGCCAAGACGCCATCCTTTAAAGAGAGTTTGCCCCACAACGATGCGTTGCCGGGGTTATCACGAACAAAGAAGTCCGTGCGGCTGGTGACAGTGTTCTTGGCGGTGATCAGGATATCAACCGGCAGGCTGTTAAGCTCGCGGTCCGCTCCGAGCTCGGTCAAGGTGCGGGCGATGAATTCGTTGCTGTACCGGTGGTTGCCGAGATTGCGCGCGATTTTCCAGAACGGCAGCGCCTGAAAAGCGGACTCGGCCAGCTTACGGTATATCGCCAGCATGCCGCGGGCGCTCACTCCGATCGCCAGTCCGGCGGCGATGATCGCGCCGGTGGAGGTCCCCGCGATCATGTCGAAGATTTCGCGGCAGGGCTTCCGTTCCTTGGCTTCGAGTTGGACTAAGCACGCCAGGGGGATGATGCCCCGGACTCCCCCACCGTCGATGGACAAGATCGTCTTCATTTTGTCCCCCTCTGGAAGCTGTTGCAGGAGCTGTGCCTGACGAAACGAGGGCCGAGCGGTGGCGAGCATACACCGGAGAGGCTTCGTCGTGAGCCCGGGCCCCAGGCTTGGGCCGCCGAACGGGCGCGGCTAAAGGATAGAGCTGGGGCGCTGCAACTCGAGGATCTCTTCGGCGGCCGCGACCTGCTGCATCTCCAGCTCAAACACGCGGCCAAATTCGCGCACAACCGCCTGAATGACCTGCTCCATGCCCGGGATGGAGTCCAGCAAGTCGGCCAAGGAGATCATTGAGGCCTCTGGAAGGTCGCAGGCGATGATGCCTTGCCAGTACGTCATGTCAGGGGAGACGTTGAGGGCAAAGCCGTGCCGGCTCACTCCTTGGACATCGACTCGGACCCCGATTGAGGCGATCTTGGACGGCGCCACTTTGGCGGCGGGCGGGCATCGTGGGCAGCGCGAAGCGACGTCCGCTTCCACCCACACCCCCGTCAGGCCGCGGCGTTTGCCGGTCGCAAGGCCGAGGGAGGCAAGCGCCCGGATGAGGACTTCTTCCAGCCGGCGCACATATCCCACGAAATCGGCCTGGAGCAGGCGGCCGCTTGATTCCAGGCGGCCCAGCCGCAGCAGCGGATAGCCGACCAGCTGGCCGGGTCCGTGATACGTGACGTCGCCTCCCCGGTCGGTCCAATGAACTTCGACCGCCCGGGAGATCAGCTCCGCTTCGCTCCAGATCAGATTTGCGGCCTTGCCACGTCGCCCGAAGGTGAAGGTGTGCGGGTGCTCCAAGAGCAGCAAAGTGTCCAGCCGGATACCGCCGGCAATTTCGGAGGCCATCTGCTCTTGCAGCGAGTGGGCTTCCAGGAAGGGGACTCTTCCGAGCCAATGAACTTCGCAAGGCTTCAATACGGACCTCGTGTGGCTTCGGTCGGTCTCCAATGCTCACACCGCGAGTTCGGGGAGCCGGGATCGAAAGCCCGGCTGCCTGCACAGATGCGAGCGCGGCGTGTAATTCATGGCCGACGTGATCGGGTTCATGCGCATCCGAGCCAAGCGTGACCCAGCGTCCGCCTTCCTCCAGAAACCAGTCTATCACCGGCCGGGTCGGCGCAGTCTGCTGGACGCTCCTGCGAAGCGGATGAGCAGGATGCTGAAAAACGGGCCTGAACTCTTTTCCCCACCCTTCCGGGATCCCTACCCCTCTCTAGGATTTGCACGCCCTGCCTCAATCGGGGATCATTAGGCGGCCGATTAACCCTTTGGCCTTCGAGAGTATCTGAAAATGCCATCCGCGCTCCGCATCCAACGCACCCGCCGGCAGCGCCGGCAGAGCAGCCCTGCTTTGAGAGGGCGAGTGCTTGGCGTTCTGGCAGTCGCGCTTTCGGTGGCCGCGCTGGGCGGATTATTCGTCGGATCGACCTTCCTTGGGTTGGCAGCAGAGCTGCCTGAGGTCGGTCGGATGGAGGCTCAATTCGGCTTGCGTGGGGCGGAGTCCTTCCGGCCCGTGCTGCTGTATGACCGTACTGGCACCGTCGTGCTTTTTCAGAATCTTCACCCCGCAGCGAGCAGTCGCGTTTGGGTTGACCCGCCTGAGTTGCCACCGCACGTGGTCCAAGCCACGGTGGTGGCATTGGATCCTACTTTCTGGACCAATCCCGGGTACGAGCTCCGAGGGCTGGCAGACACGGCTAACGCCACAATCGCTCAGCGGCTCACGGCGGCGGCACTGTTGCCGCCTGCCGCTCAGGGAGCGTCACCTGCGACCCGCGCGTTTCAGAACTCCCTGCTCGCAGCGGAACTCACCAGGCGCTATCCCAAAGAGCGGATCCTGGCCTGGTTCCTGAACAGCGTCGACTACGGCCATGCCGCCTATGGGATTGACGCTGCCGCGCTGGTTTACTTTGGAAAGCACGCCTTCGAGCTGAACTTGGCCGAGAGCGCCATGCTGGCAGCCCTGGCGCTTAATCCGGAGCTCGACCCAGTGGGTGGCCCCCATGAAGCGAAGCTCAAGCAAGCGGAAGTGCTGGAGGCGATGGTCGCCGCCGGGAGCTTGCCACGCGGTGATGCGGAGCAGGCTCGCAGGCAGGCACTTGAGCTTCAGTCGTCTTCCTTAATGTGGCAGCCGCCCGAATTTGCGCGCTATGCCTTCAAGCTGGTCGAGACTGTTCTGGGCCCGAGCGCCCTTGCGAGGAGCGGGCTGCGGGTAATCTCGAGTCTGGATCACGACCTGCAGCAGCAAGCGACCTGCGCAGCGGAGTCGCACGTTGAACGCCTGCGAGGAGAGTCGGCGGGGACGGTCGTGCGAGCTTTGGACGGAACCCCCTGTGTCTCTGCGGCGCTGCTGCCAACCCTGCGGCCCAGCGATGCCGGTCTCGACCATCAGGTTGAAAGTTCGGGGCTAATCGTGCTGGACCCGCAGCGAGGCGAGATCCTAGCTGCTTCGGGTTCCATTCTTCAGCTCCAGCCAGCCGGCCCGGCCTTGAGTCCTTTCGTTTATCTGACTGCCTTCTCGCGCGGTAGGTCGCCCTCGAGCATGGTGCTCGATATCGGACCAAGCCCGGAAGAATCTTATGGACCTGTCCGGATGAGAACCGCGCTTGCCAGCTTGCTCCCTGACGCGGAAGCGAGTCTGCTCATCGCGCTCGGGGAAGATAGCATCCATCGCACCCTGAGCCAGCTGGGGCTTCGGTTACAGCCCGGTGAGGATGGGGAGTTGCGCGAGGAGCAGGTCGGTGTGCTCGACATGGCCAGGACCTACGGTGTCTTGGCCGCGGGGGGGCGCGGTCTGGGCATCGATCTGAACAACGGCACGATCGCCCCGACGATCGTCCTGCGGGTGGAGGAGGCCGACGGCACGCGGCTTTTCGAATACAGGCCGGCCGAACAGGCCATCGTCAGCCCGCAGCTCGCGTTCCTGCTGGTGAATGTGCTCAGCGATGAGCCAGCCCGGTGGCCCAGCCTTGGACAACCGAACTTGTTAGAAATCGGACGGCCGGCCGCGGCGATTTCCGGGAATTCTCCTGAAATGCAGACCAACTGGGCAGTGGGCTTCACCCCTCAGCGAGTCGTAGCAGTCTGGCTGGCCGGGTCCCCCTTGCAGGGGGTGGATCGACTGAATGGCGCGGCGACCATTTGGCATGCGGTCACGCGATTCGCGCTGGCAGGGCTTCCGACCCAGGGCTGGCAGGTCCCGCCCGGCCTCGCCGAACTCGAAGTGTGCGACCCGTCGGGGTTACTGCCGACTGCCTACTGCCCGGAAGTGGTGCGCGAGTTTTTCATTCAGGGCAGCGAACCGACTCACTACGACAACCTGTACCAGCCCTTCCGGATCAACGCCGAAACAGGGAAGCTGGCAACGCTTTTCACGCCGTTGGCCTCGATTGAAGAACGTGTGTTTTTCATGCCACCTCTGGAAGCACAGCAGTGGGCGCGGGCGGTCGGGTTGGAACAACCTCCCGAAGTGTACGACACGCTTCCGAGTGCTCCCTCATTCCCGACAGGAGCACGGATCGTCTCACCAGCGCCTTTCGGAATTCTGGGGGCGGAGGTATCGGTCCTGGGTGACGCCAGCTCCGAGGATTTTAGATACTACCGACTGCAATATGGGCAGGGCCTAAATCCCGCCCGCTGGATCCAGATCGGCGAGGATCAGCAAGACCAGGTGGAAAACGGGCGGCTTGGGGTGTGGTCCACCGACGGCTTGAATGGCTTGTATACGTTGCAGCTCCTGGTAATCCTGCAGGATGGCCAGGTGCGAACCGCGGCAACGCCGGTCACGCTTGACAACCAACCACCGTTGGTACAGATACTTTCTCCGGAGCAGGGACAGGAATTCCGGTTGGGGAGCCAGCCGAGTGTGCTGCTTCAGGCCGATGCTTCGGATGAAGTGAAGCTCGAGCGGGTTGAGTTTCTGGTGAACGGTCGGCGGGTGGGAACGGTGACCACCGGGCCGTTTCGGTTCAGCTGGACCCTGCCGAACCGCACCGGCGCATACGAAGTCCTGGTACGGGCCTCCGACGCGGCCGGAAACCAGGCCGAGAGCCAGCCCGTAGCCATCGAGATCGTTCCCTAAATCAGAAGGTTAGGAGCCGGTATATGGCTGCCAATCCGGCTGGATCTCCCGGGTGGCAGGACTGCTGGTCAGGTTGATCTGATTGGCGCCGCCAATGGTCATGAGGTAGATCTCCGGCTTTCCATCGCGAGTGGTGCTGAACGCGATCCACTGGCCGTCGGGTGAGAAGGCCGGCTCCCGGTTGCCGTTCGTGGAGGTCAGCCTTTCCCACGTAGCGCCTCGGTCGGCGACCGGTGCTACGTAGATCTCATTTGCCCCTCGTTGGTAGGACCAGGTAAAAGCGAAATAGGTGCCATCCGGTGACCAGGCCAGGTCGGCCAGGCCGCGGACCTGGTCCCGGCGATCGAAGTCGACTGGCACCTCTACGGCTGGCGGCCGGAAGTAAATCTCGGCCGGCGCTTCATTGATGGATTCGAGCACGGCCAGGGAGAAACTGGACGGGAGCCAAGCGGGAGGCTGCAGACCCGGAGGGGCCCAGGCCGGGGAAAACTCGACCGCACAGAAGTCGGGATGGCAGGAAAGGTTATGGGGCTTTACATCCGCACAGCCCCCCGGCTGGTCCAGGCAGGCGGCATCCAAGAGGAACACCTGGCGCACCTTGTTGGCCCGCGTGCTCGAAAACGCAATCCAGCTACCATCGGGCGACCAGGCCGGCTCGGTGTCGTCACCTGGGCCGGTGATGACTTTCTCGATCCCTGTGCCGTCCGCATTGATGATCCAGATGTCGAGCCCCAGATCGTTTCCGGCCTGGTCGACCCCTCCGGGAGCGACATAGAGCAGGCGCGAGCCATTCGGGGACCAGGTTGGATAGATCTTATCGCCCGGATCGAAGGTCAGCTGGCGAGGGTCACCCCCATCGGGATTTATTGTCCACACTTGCAGCAAGTTCTCGGCCCGATCGCTGACGAAGGCGATCTTGGCCGAGCCACCAATCACCACCGGCACCGGCGAAGCGGTCGGAACCGGGGTATCGGTCGGAATGCTGGTCGAGCTCGCGGCGATCGTCGGTGTAGGCGTCGGCAACGCGGTTTCGGCCGGTAGCGGCGAGGGGGTTGCTGTCGAGAGTATCGCGGCCGGGAGCGACGTGGCGGAGGGCTGAGGTTGCTGTCCTCCGCGCGCGAGCGCCACGCCCCCAATGAGGATCAGCGCCAGCACGCCGAGGCCGGCGAACGGCGCCACCGGCAGCCGCCTTCGCCCTTCCCGCGGCAGGCCTCCAGCCCGCACGGTCTCGAAGTCGACGCCCCCGTGGAGAGCATCCTTAAAAGTGGCCACGTCTGGGAAGCGGTCGTCCTTTCGAAGTGCGAGGCCGTGGAGCAGTGCCGCTTCCACTGGAACTGGGATATTCGGGTTCAGCTGGCGGGGAGGCTTCAGGTCATCTTGTTTGAGCATCCGGTCGATACTGTTGGCCGGTTGCTTTCCGGTCATCAGGTAGTAAAGGGTGGCGGCCAGCGCGTATTGATCACTGCGGGTATCCGTGCCGGAGCCACCGAACTGTTCGGGTGGGGAGAAGCCGGGAGTCATTCCCCGGGCGCCGGTGGCGGTCTGATCCTGAGTGAACGCCTTGGCGATCCCGAAGTCGACCAGCACCACCCTGCCATTGGGCTGCAGTTTGAGATTGCCCGGCTTGAGATCGCGGTGGATGATGGGTGGTTGGCGAGTGTGAAGAAAGGTCAACGCTTCGCAAACATCGTC
>CAYHJH010000057.1:1973-8905 GCA_964356605.1 uncultured Anaerolineaceae bacterium | reverse complement strand
CGGCCGGGAGCACGCTTCGCAATGCCCTCGAACGTGCCTCACGATGACAGACCACACCTCTGAGCCGATCGCCGGAGCGGATCAACTCGCGAAGGCCCGTCGGCGACGGGCCGGCCGACGGCTCAGCCAGCTGCAGGCGGATGAACGCGAGGCCTACCAGGACAGTCTGGCGGCAGCGGTCACTCCGGCCGCAGGCTATTTTGCCTTTGCGCTGATCGCGGGTGTGCTCATTGGGCTGGGATTTCGACTGGAGCAGCAAGCTTTGCTGGTGGCGGGCGCGCTGCTCGCTCCACGACTTGGGCCCGTGGCCGGCCTCTCCTTGGCGGCGGTCTCGGGCTCGCCGCGGTTCTTCGGCCGGATGCTCGCGGCGCTGGTCCTCGGCATCGGGCTAGCCGCCCTGGGGGCCGGCCTGGGTTTCGGACTCGGTCGAGCGAGCGGCGAAGGCCCGCTCCTGGCATATTCACATAGCAAGCTTGATCTCATCGATTTTGCGCTGTTGCTTGGAGGCGCGGTGTGGATGGCCGAGCGGCTGGCCAGCAGGGAACGCGTCCAAGGCGTGCCGAGCGTAGCCGTGGCTTATGAGATCCTTTTGCCTCTCGGCGCTGCGATCACAGGGTTCCTTCAAAGCGCGCCGGAGCTGCAGCTCGGCGGAGCGCTGACATTCGCCCTGCACCTCAGCTTTGCAGTGGCGGCCGGACTGCTCACCCTGCTGGTGCTGGGCCTGCGGCCGCTTACCGGCGGTGGACGCTCGCTTGGCGCGGCGGTGATCCTGATTGGGCTGCTGGGGTTGGTGAGCGCAGCAGGGCTGGGGACCTCGGTGCTGGCTGCGCTTCCAACGCCTACTCCAACGCCAACCTCTACTCCAACGCCAACCCAGACGCCGACGCGCACTGCCACTCCTACTCCCACCTCGACGGTTACACCCACGCCCACTGCGAGCAGCACTCCCACCGCAACTGCGACCGCAACCCAAACGCCGCTTTCGGCCATCGTGATCGGTACAGGCCAGCAGGGAGCCATCCTGCGGGGCGCGCCGGAAGGCGCTCCAATCGGCTTTGTGGCCGAGGGTGAGTTGCTGCTGGTGATCGCCGGGCCGGAGCTGCGCTCGACTGGTTTCTGGTGGCTCGTGTTAAAGGAAGACGGCACTCAAGGCTGGTTGGTGGGCAAGTACCTGGCGACGCTGACGCCGACGCCTTGAGCCCGGTAAGATCTTCGGTAGAATCGCCTACGATGCGAACTCCGAACATGATTGACCAGCACGACGTTCAAGCGCCGCCCATTGTGGCGAGGGCGCTCGGCGCCAGATATGACGGTGACCTGGCGTTGCAAGATCTCACTTTTGAAGTCCAGGCAGGGCAACGGGTGGCCGTGGTCGGGCCGAACGGAGCCGGCAAGACGACCCTCTTCAAAGTGATCGCCGGGATCCTGGACCCGACCCACGGTTCGATTGCGATCCACGGCCATGGGCCGGGGAAACACGTCTGTGTGGGCTATGTGCCGCAACGGACTCAGGTGGATCTGAAGTTCCCGGTCACGGTGCGGGAGGTTGTGATGATGGGCCGGGTGCGCGATATCGGGCTCCTACGCTGGCCAAACCGAGAGGACTGGGAGAAGGTCGAGGCTGCATTGAAGCGGGTCGGAATGGCGGCCGATAGCGATCGCCGCATTGGGGAGATCTCGACTGGCCAGCAGCAGCGCATGTTGCTCGCGCAGGCCGTTGCGCAGGAAGCCCAACTCGTGTTGCTGGATGAGCCGCTGTCCGGCGTAGACATGCCCAGCCAAGAGGCCATCTTCGAGATCCTGGACGACCTGCGACGCGACGGCGTGACGGTGCTCGTGGCCACCCACGACCTGAACCTGGCCGCTGAGCGCTTCGATCAGGTGATGCTGTTGAATCGACGGATTATCGCATTCGATTCGCCGGAGCAGGCCTTCACGCGGGCCGCTCTCGAAGCAGCCTACGGCGGCCACCTGCACGTGATCGAGCGCGGGGAGCGGCTGGCCATATTGGCCGACACTCACCACGAAGGCCGGGAATGATGGAGGCGCGATGATCGAGTCGTTCTCCGATCCTTCCGTCCAGCGGGGCCTGATCACGGCGGTGCTGGTGGGATTGACCGTCCCAGTGTTGGGCTGTTACGTGGTGCTGCGCGGCCTGGCCTTTCTGGGGGATGCGCTCGCCCACATCATACTTCCGGGCGTGGTGGTCGCCCTGCTGCTGGGCTGGCCGCTGATTGTGGGCGCGCTGCTCGCTGGGGTCATTGCAGCCCTGGCCGTGGGAGCGATTGCCCGGAGCACCGCCATCAAGGAAGACACCGTTATCGGGGTCGTGTTCGCAGGCTCACTGGCGCTTGGCATTGCCATGCTTTCGATGCGAGGAACCTATGAGGAGGACCTGGTTCACATTCTGATTGGAGACTTGCTCAACGTCAGCTCCGGTGACCTTTGGTTGATGGCAGCACTCGGCGCACTGGCCCTCTTGGCGGTGCTGGCCTTTTACAAGGAATTCCTGGTGATTTCGTTTGATCGGGTGCTGGCGACGACCATGCAACTCCCGGTGATTCTGCTTGACAACTTACTGATGGTGCTGCTGGCGATCGTCATCGTGATTTCATTGCAGGCCGTTGGGGTAGCGCTGGTATTGGCAATGTTAGTTACGCCAGCCGCGACCGCCTACTTGCTGACCCGTCGCTTGCCGGCAATGATGCTAATCGCAGCCTCGATTGGAGTAGGTTCCGGCATCCTCGGGCTCTACCTTTCCTTGAGCCTTGGGACTGCTCCTGGCCCGTCGATCGTCCTGGTAGCGACGGCGGTTTTTGGGGTCACCTATCTCCTGAGGCATTGGCGCCGGGCACTCCCGCAGGGCAGGCCGGCCCCCTAGTTCCACCCGACGAATGCTCATGCCAGGCTCGGACAGTGTTGAGCGCCCAGACAGTCTTGACCGGATCGGGCTGGTGGTCCGCCTGGCCTGGACTGCCGCCGTGGCGGTATTGGCCGGCCTGGCGGGCAAGCTGACGCCTGGGCTAGCCGCGGTGCTCATCGCCTGGGTGCTCCTGACGGGATTCGGTCAGGTGATCGGGGGAGCGCGGAAGGGGCCGCTCTGGCTCACCAGCCTTGCCGACTTGGTCTTCGCCGTGACAGCGATCTGGCTGACCGGGCTGGCCTCCAGCCCGCTATGGTGGACCCTGCTGGTGGGTGGACTGTGGAGCTCGATGAACTTCGGGCTGCTGGCAGGGCTGGCCTTTCCCAGCCTCGGCTTGCTGCTGGCAATGGGGAGTGGCTTCCTCAGTGGAGCCATCCAATCTCCAGACCTGGCCGGCCTGGGTCGGGCTATGCTGACGATTCTGCTTCTCGCTCCACTCGTCGCGGGTCTGGGGGCCTGGGTCAGCCGGCGATCGCACGCGGTGACCCCCACCCCATCCAGCCCAGCTCGTGAAAGTAGTGACCCGGCCGTGGCGATGTTGGCGTTAGCCGCGGAGCTGACCTCGGAGTTGCGGCGTGAACGCATTCCGCTTCTGGTGATTGAGCTCGCACTGGGAGGGCTCGACCAGGGTGTGCGCATGGCTATGCTGTTGCGCGACCGAGAGGGATACGGCCTGGCTGCGGCCCACCCTCCGGCCACGGATCGCGCGATTGTCCTCCCGGGCGAGGAAGGAATCCTCGGGGAGGCGCTGGTTTCCGGCGACACAAAGACCTCGAGTCAGATATCCGGCGATCCAGCCTTGGAGAGTTTGGGATTGGCGCAGGGGTCCCGAGAGGTGGTGTGCGTTCCGCTGCTGGCCAACGGCCAGCCGGACGGCGCACTGCTGCTCACTCATTCCGAACCGGGATATTTCAATCGGCAGCGGCTGCAGCTGGTAAATGCAATCGGGGCACAGGCCAGCAGCGCGCTCAACAACGCCCGCCGGGTCCGCGATCTCGAGCTCGAGCGGGATCGAATCACCGAGACGGAGGAAGAGGCTCGGCGCAAGCTGGCCAGGAACCTGCATGACGGGCCAACGCAAACCATCGCCGCCATCGCGATGCGCCTAGACTTCGCCCGGCGGCTGATCCGCCGCGATGCGGCGGCGGCAGAATCCGAGATCCAGACACTGGAGGACATCGCGCGGCAAACGACGAGAGAGATCCGCCACATGCTGTTCACCCTGCGGCCGCTGGTGCTCGAATCCAAAGGTCTGGTGGCGGCGCTGCATCAGCTCGCCAGCAAAATGGAAGAGACCCATGGCCAGCGTGTTGAAGTCGACGCCCTTCCAGGGGTTGCCGATGGGCTGGACCTGCCCAAACAAGCAGTCATCTTTTTCATCGCCGAAGAAGCCATCAACAATTCCCACAAGCACGGCGAGGCCGCCAACATCCGGGTGGGGCTGTGGAAGGCTGGAAACGACCGGATTGCGCTCGAGGTCTGGGACGACGGAGTCGGGTTCAACGTCGGCGCGGTGGACGCCAACTATGAGCAGCGCGGGAGTTTGGGAATGGTCAACATGCGCGAGCGTTCTGAACTCATTAAGGGTGTGCTGCGGATTGAATCTGCCGAGGGCAAAGGGACTCACATCACCCTGGAGGTCCCGCTGACGAGCGAAGGCGAGTGAGAGTCGCCAGCAGTATCTCCGCAGCTTTCCGGCCCCGGCTGTGCCGGGGTCTCAGCCTGTTTCTGGGATAACCAATCAAAGATGCGCTGGGAGGCAGTCTTCTGGGTGGGCCTCTCTGTCGGTTCACTCGTCCTGGCCCAGGTGTTCTGGCCGCGTCTGAGAGATCGGCTGGGCGACTGGGCGGAGCTCGCCGAGCGCTTCGCACCTTGGGCCCACGGGCTTATCCCGGCCTACCTGGCCCTGATCAGTGGTGCGCTTCGGGCGAGAGACGCCGGGCTTATCGGTCATCGGCCCTTGGCCTGGGTCGGTGGCGCGTTGGTGTGTGGCGTGTGGCTTGGGCTGGCCGCCTTCTGGAAGCCACGGGAGGGGAATTGGCCGGAGCCAAGCCGCGGGGTCTTGGATGAACCGCGCTGGACTCTATATCGAGCGGCCGGCAGCCTATGGGTCGGTCATTTTCAGTTCGGTGTGCTGGTCGGCTTGGGGCTGGCGGCACTGGAGTGGTGGCTCGGGTGGCGAGCGAGGCGCGTTACCGATTGGGAAACTCTTGCGCGAATCGCCAGCTCGGCGGTGGTGTTCGTGCTGACCCGCAACTTCTGGTTGACTGCTCTCTCGCAGGCCGCCCTGCTGGCAATCCTGCGCCGCGGCGCCGCCCCACAGCAGGGCCAGCTGTGATCCAGCCACCTGATCTGAAGTGGCCGCGTCGGATATTGTGGGGACTGGCCGGCGGCTTGTGGTTCTTGTGGATCGCATATGAGGATCGCGGCTTGGGTGCCGTGACCACAGTTTCGGCGGTCATCGCTGCGGCGGGCGGATTGACCCTTCTGGACCGCTTGCGCCCGAGTGGGCCACTGACCCGGAAGGACTGGGTTGTGCGGCTGAGTGCCACCGGGCTGCTGGCGGGCGCGGCGATCGGTCCGCTTGACGCGCTGATGGTGCTGGTCAAGGTATCCTTGCATGTCCATCCGCAGTCGGACTTCACAGCCGCGCAGGTCCTGCAGGCCGTGAGCCGGACCTGGATCTCCGCCGGGGTCGGCTCGGCGATCGGAGCGGCGGCAGGTTTTGCTACCCGACGCCTTTAATCGTTGTGATGGGTCGCACCGTCGCGTACAATGATTGGGCTATGGAAGGCGCAGCGATCGTGATTTATGTTTGCAGGCGGTGTCTAACGCCTTCCGGCGAGTTCGACCTGTGCCGCTACTGCAATGGAGAAAAAGTGGCCTGTCATCCCGGAGCCGAGGGCGACCCACTCCGCAGGCCCATGGTCGATGCTAAGGGAAGGGTACTGACCCGTGCTCCAATTTGGTGGCTGCACTACACGATGCCTCAGCTTGTCGAACGCATGAACTAAGGCTGCGGGGTAAGGTACTCCGACCCAGATCGCGTCCCCAGTTAGCGGAGATGGGGTCTTGTAAGAGAGAGGGGTATGAAGAACGAGAAAGTCCTAATCATTGGTTCGGGCCCGGCCGGTCTGACGGCCGCGTTATATATCTCCCGGGCCCAGCTCGAACCGCTGGTGGTTTCCGGTACACAGTTGGGTGGCCAAATCTCCATTACCAGCGAGGTCGAGAACTATCCGGGATTCCCGCAGGGCACCACCGGACCCGAGCTGGTGGAGCTGATGCGGGCCCAAGCAGAAACATTTGGGACCAGGACGGTTATCGACGAGGTGACCGAGGTCGACTTCACGAAGGGGCCGCCTTTCACCATCAAAACCCACAGTGATGTTTACCAGGCCGATGCGGTGATCGTCACCGTCGGGGCATCCCCCAAGCGGCTGGGCGTCCCGGGCGAGGATGAATTCATCGGACGGGGTGTGTCGTTCTGTGCCACCTGCGATGGGTTCTTCTTTCGCCAAAAGGACGTTGTGGTTGTAGGCGGAGGCGACAGCGCGATCGAGGAGGGCATCTTCCTCACCCGGTTCGCCAACCAGGTCCAGGTGATCCATCGACGCGATCAGCTGCGCGCGGGGGAAGCCTTGAAGCGGCGGGCCTTGGCCAATGAGAAGATTGAGTTCGTGTGGGACACGGTCGTGGAAGAGATTGTCGGAAACGGCAAAGTGCAGGCCGTCCGCCTGCGCAACCTGAAGACCGGGGACGCTCGCGAGCTGCGCATCGACGGAGTGTTCATCTTCATCGGCCACTATCCCAATTCCAGTCTCTTTGAGGGCCAGCTGGAGATGGACGAGAAGGGCTACCTGATGGTCGATGAGAAGTTCATGACGAACGTGCCGGGCGTGTTCGCGGCTGGTGAGATCATGGATCCGGTATATCGCCAGATCGCCACTTCAGTGGGGCAGGGCTGCGCGGCGGCGATGATGACGGAGCGCTGGCTGCGGGAACGAGC
>CAYHJH010000057.1:0-1873 GCA_964356605.1 uncultured Anaerolineaceae bacterium | reverse complement strand
CTGGATGTGTTGGCCTGCAACCCGAGCGGGGACGACATTTTGACTATTCGAACAGTACCCTACACCTATATATGGTGTATGGTGATTGTCAATCCCCATATATATGGTTTCTCACGTTGAATATCGGTCTTTATGTCTGGTACTTAGGTCCTAGATTGACCGACTATTCAATGTATGTTATTATGTTGCCGCGTTTTTGGAAGCCAGATTGCGGAAGATCGAGGCCAATTCCAAGCAGCACCCACTGCGGCTCAATGTTGGTTTCCTTCTTCACCAGGGTGTTGGGACCAGTCGCGACTTTGAGTTCGATCTGCCCGCTGTCGAAGTCTCGGATGACGTAGATCTTGCGTTCTTGCGAGGCGTGCTGAAGCTGACCCGGATCGGCCAGGGATTGTACCTCGAGGGACAGCTAGACACGCAGATCGGACAGCAGTGCGACCGCTGCCTGACCGACATCCACTACCTGTTGCATGTCGAGCCCAAGGAGCTGCTGCATTACCCACCGCAGCCTGGGGGCGAGGGGGTGCTCGGTGTGCCCGAAACAGGCATCCTGGACCTGCGGCCGCTCCTGAGGGAACACTTCTTGTTGGGGATTCCGATGCACCCGCTCTGTCGGCCGGATTGCAAAGGGCTGTGCCCGGAGTGCGGAGGGAACCGCAACGAGTCGGTCTGTGAGCATCCGGAAGCCGATGTCGACTCGCGGCTGGCCGTGCTGAAATCGCTGCTACCCGATTCTTGACCTTTCAGGGAGGGGAAAGATGGCCGTAGCGAAGGAAAAGTGGCAAAAGCGGGACGCGTTCGCAACCTTGATGGAGAAGGGGGACTATCAGGGCTTCATCACGACCGAGGACATTGTGGCGGTCTTCCCGGAAGTGGAAGAGTCGGAGGACCGGCTGGAGCGGTTGGAAACTTTATTCCGAGGCTCCGGAGTGGAAGTGTTCGAAGATCTCTCGCAGGTGCCGCTCCACCTGCGACCCGAAGTACCCGTTGAGGAGCTGGAGGAATTCGACCTGAGTGCCATCTCCAGCGATGACACGGTGGGGCTGTACCTCAAGGAGATGGCCCGGGTACCCCTGCTCAGCACCGCGGAAGAGGTGAATCTGGCCAAGCGGATCGAGCGCGGTACTCACGCTGCGGCAGAGCTGAGGCGGCGCAATGGGAACTCAACGACGAAGCGCAAGGCCGAGCTGAGCGCCCGAATCGCAGATGCCAAGGCCGCCCGCGACCATCTGATCAGAGCCAACACCCGATTGGTCGTCAGCATCGCCAAAAAATACATGGCCCGCGGAGTGCCGTTCCTGGACTTGATCCAGGAGGGTAACCTGGGGCTGATGAAGGCGGTAGAGAAATTCGACTATAAGCGCGGCTTCCGCTTCAGCACGTACGCGACCTGGTGGATCCGCCAGACGATCACCCGCTCGATCGCCGATCAAGGGCGTACCATCCGAGTGCCGGTCCATATGTCGGATCGCATCCGCCGCTTGTATAAGGTGGCTCGGACGCTGGAGCAGTCCTTGGGTCGAAAACCTACGCCCGAGGAGATCGCTGAGGACCTGGACATGGACCCGCGCAAGGTTCAGTGGATGATGCGGGTCTCCTGGCGGCCCCTATCTTTGGAGACGCCGGTGGGCGAAGACGAAGACTCGGAACTGGGCTCGTTCGTGGAAGACGAGACCACTCCAACGCCGACCCAGAGCGCCTACCAGAATCTGCTGCGAGACAAGATCGAAGACGTGCTCACCACACTGACCCCACGGGAAGCCCGCATCTTGCGGCTGCGCTTCGGTCTGCACAACGGTCGTTCGTACACGCTGGAAGAGGTGGGCCAGAAATTCGGGCTGACCCGCGAGCGCATTCGGCAGATCGAAGGCAA
>CAYHJH010000056.1:0-8927 GCA_964356605.1 uncultured Anaerolineaceae bacterium | reverse complement strand
GCTAAGGTCCTGCCGCGCGGAGTCTCCTCTAACTTCCGCTACTGGGGCGAGGACGAGACCCTGGTGGCGGCCCGAGCCAAGGGCGCCTACCTTTGGGATGTGGATGGCAACCGCTACATCGACTACCGACTGGCCTTCGGGCCGATCATCCTGGGCCACGCGCATGAGCAGGTGGACGCCAGCGTGCGGTCGGCTATGGAGAACGGCATCGCCTTCGCAATGACCAACCCGTACGAGATTCGGGTCGCCGAGAAGATCGTGGCCATGTGCCCAGGCGTGGAAATGGTGCGTTTCACAAGTTCTGGCACAGAGGCCACCATGCACGCGCTGCGGACGGCCCGGGCCTTTACCGGGCGGGAGAAGGTGCTCAAGTTCGAGGGCCACTACCACGGCATGCATGATTACCTGCTGTGGTCCACCTCCCCCGGCCCCGAGAACCTGGGGGCCCGGACCGACCCGATCCCGGTGGCAGCCTCCTCCGGGATGCCTCGCTCCATCCGGGACCTGATCATCTCATTGCCCTTCAACGACCGGGACCTGCTCGAGCGGACCCTGAAGCAGTCCTGGTTCGAGGTCGCCGCGATCATCGTCGAACCGATCATGGGCAACTGCGCCGCCATCGAACCGCAGGACAATTTCCTCAAGTTCATCCGCGCCCAATGCGATGAGCACGGGATCGTGATGATCATCGATGAGGTCAAGACCGGCTTCCGGGTGGCCAAGGGCGGGGCGCAGGAGCTGTTCAAAGTCACCGCCGACCTGGCCACGTATGCCAAATCGATGGGCAACGGCTATCCGGTTGCGGCCTTCGGCGGCCGGCGCGAGATCATGGACCAGATCGGGAAGGGAGTGGCCCACGCCGGAACGTACTCGGCCAACGTGGTGGGCATGGCGGCCGCCGAAGCGGTCCTGGACATTCTGGCCAGCACCGACGCGCTGGAGGTGGTCGCTTCGCGCGGGCGGGCCCTGCAGAAGGGGATCGGAGATGTCCTGGAAGCGGCCGACCTCCCTTTCGTGATCACCGGCCATCCGAGCATGTTCGGCTTCATGTTCGCCGGTTCCACGCCTCGCGAGTACCGCGACTGGGCTAAGAGTGACCACAAGCTGTACGAGTCGATCATGGCCCACCTGATTCAGCGAGGCGTGATGCCGGATCCGGACAGCCGCGAGCCGTGGTTCCTGTCGGCCGCGCACAGTCAGGAAGACGTGGCCGAGACCCTGATCGCTTTCGAAGGGGCGGTGAAGGAAGCCAAGCGAGTGGCCTGAATTGTCGGACTACGCCGTCGAACTCATCAACGTAACGAAGAGCTTTCCGACCGACCGCGGGGGAGAGCTGTTCGCAGTCGACGGCGTGTCATTGTCCATCCGCCATGGCGAGTTCTTCTCCCTGCTCGGCCCAAGCGGGTGCGGGAAGACGACCTCGTTGCGGCTCATTGCAGGGTTCGAGAAGCCCAATGACGGCGAAGTGTGGATTGGCGGGAAGCTGCAAGGGAACCTGCCAGCCTTCCAGCGTCCGGTCAACACCGTGTTCCAAAACTACGCCCTCTTTCCACACATGAGCGTTTATGAAAACGTCGCCTTTGGGCTTGAGATGCATCGAGTGGCCAAGCCGGAGATCCAGCGATCGGTTTCCCAGGCGCTGGAAATGGTGCAACTCCCGGGGCTCGAGCGACGCAGGCCCCGACAGCTATCTGGGGGGCAGCAGCAGCGGGTCGCGCTTGCGAGAGCGCTTGTTAACCGACCCAAAGTATTGCTGCTGGACGAGCCCTTAGGCGCGCTGGACCTCAAGCTGCGAAAGGCCATGCAGCTCGAGCTCAAAGCACTGCAGGAGCGGGTGGGCATCACGTTCATCTATGTCACGCACGACCAAGAGGAAGCCCTCACCATGTCCGACCGAATTGCAGTGATGGATCACGGCCGTGTGCTGCAGGTCGGCGCGCCGGAGGAGATCTATGAGCGCCCCGTTGGCCAGTTCGTGGCAGGTTTCATCGGTGAAACCAACTTCCTTCCGGGCAGGGTCGTCGAAGCACGGGCGGACGAGGTGGAGGTAGAGCTCCTCAGCGGCGAGCGGGTGAGAGCGGTGACCTCGCAGGGTCTCTCCAGAGGTCAGGAAGTTACCCTGGCCGTGCGCCCCGAGCGCATGCTTCTCGGCTCTGCTCCCTCGGAGCCAGGTTGGAATCTCCTGGCCGTGGAGGTCGAGGACGTGGTCTACACCGGAGCCACCACCAACTATCTCACGCGAGCCACGGGGGGCCTCTCGATTATGGTGCGGCGCCCCAATGAGGATGCGGGCGGAGAGCGGCCCGTCGATCGAGGCGTGAAGGTCGCGGTGCGCTGGCGGCCTGCGACTGGCAGTTTATTCGTGGACGAACCAGCTCACCAGGATGGTACTTGAGCGGAAAGGCTGAGCACCGGTCCCGCGGCCCGCTGATGGTCGTCCCGGCGGCGTTGTGGCTCCTATTGTTCTTTACCCTTCCGCTCCTCATCGTCGTCGCGATCAGTTTTGTTGAGCGGGGCCGCGCCGGTGGGGTCAAGCTGCCTCTTGTTTTCACCCTCGCGTATTACCAGCGGCTGGTAGACCCGCTGTACCTCGGGATCTTCTGGAGCTCAGTGCGCATCGCCTTGATCGTCACCGGCGCTTGTGTGTTTGTGGGCTATCCGATGGCATTGTTTATCAGCCGGGTCGCCCCGCGCGGGCGAAATGCTATGCTGCTCCTGGTGATGATCCCCTTCTGGACAAACTTCCTGGTCCGTACGTATGCCATCAAGCTACTGCTCTCCACGGAAGGGGTAGTCAATAACTTGCTGCTCGGCGCAGGTTTGGTGGAGGCACCCTTGGATCTGCTGTTCAACAACTTCGCCGTCGTCCTGGGCCTGGTGTACGGCTATCTGCCGTTTGCAGTCCTGCCCATGTACGCCTCCATCGAGAAGTTTGACATGACGTTGGTGGAGGCCGCCGCCGACCTGGGGGCCAACCTGCGCCGCGCTTTCCTCCGGGTCATGTTGCCGCTGACCGCCCCCGGGATCGTGGCCTCGGTGATCCTGGTATTCGTACCGGTAGTTGGCGCATTCATCACCCCCGACATACTGGGTGGGGGGAAGGTGGAGATGATCGGCACGCTGATTAACCGTCAATTCGGTGTGGCGCGCAATTGGCCCTTCGGGTCGGCCATGTCGCTGGCTCTGATGGTGATGGTCGTGGTGGGCGTAGCCTACTACTTCCGGACGAGCGCAGAGAAAGAGCGACCCCTGTGAGAGCGGGCCACGCCACCCGCCCCCAGCGCGATCCTATAGTTCTTCGCTTGGGGAAAACGGTCCTCGGGACGAACGCCCTGTTGGCTTTTGCCTTCCTGTATGTTCCCATCCTGGTCCTGATCGTCTTTTCTTTCAACGAAAGCCGGTCGGTCGCGCGCTGGAGCGGTTTCTCCTTGGAGTGGTACCAGAAGTTGTTTGGCAATGAGGCGTTGCTGCGGGCAGCCCGAAACAGCCTGCTCATCGCTTTCGTCTCCACCCTGGCTTCGACCGCCATGGGCACCCTCACCGCGCTGGGCATAGACCGCTACCGCTTTCGCCTGCGAAACAGCTTCGACGCGCTCCTCTACCTTCCGATCGTGATCCCCGAGATCGTGATGGGCATCTCGCTGCTCCTGTTCTTCAATCTGGCGCTCTTTCCGCTGTTGCAGGCCCTCATCCAAGTCCGGCCGACCCTGGGGGTGCCGACGATTATCATCGCGCATATCGCCTTCAACATCCCCTTCGTCTACGTGGTTGTCCGTGCCCGTCTGGTCGGGTTTGACCGCACCCTGGAGCAGGCGGCGCAGGACCTGGGCGCCAACGAGTGGCGGACGTTCTGGCGTATCACGTTTCCCTTGCTCCTGCCCGGAATCCTCGGCGGCGCACTGCTGGCCTTCACCGTCTCCCTGGACGACTTCCTCGTGACGGTCTTTACTGCGGGGACCGCCTCGCCCACGATGCCGCTGTACATTTACAGCCTGATCCGGCGCGGCGTGACGCCGGAAATTAATGCCCTTTCGACTGTGCTCCTGGCCGCCTCGATGGGGTTGGTGATCCTTTCGCTGACATTGCAGCGCAGACGATAGTGCGGCGCCGGCCAGGCGGATGCCGCGCCTCAAAAAGGAGGAGACAGATGAAAGAAAGATGGATCGCAGTTGCCCTGCTGGGCGGGCTGGCACTGGTGGGCTGTGCCCCCGCCGCCACACCTGAGCCAGCAGCCGTCGCGCCGGTCGCTGGGGACCGCTGCGGCGACCGCTCCAGGCTCGCCCAGGAGCTCTACCTGTACACCTGGGTCGAGTACATCGACCCGGCGATCAAGGAGGCCTTTGAGGCCGAGTGCGGCGTCGAAGTTATCGAAGACAACTTCGACTCCAATGAGACACTACTGGCCAAGCTGCAGGCGGGGGGCGCCAACTACGACGTGATCGTCCCCTCGGACTACATGGTCCAGATCCTAATCGACGAAGGCATGATCGAACCGCTCGACTTCAACGTGATCACCAACGTCCAGGGTTTCGGCGATGCCTTTACCCACCAGTATTTTGACCCCGAGCAGAAATACACCGTGCCCTATTTCTTCGGGACCTCCGGGTTCGCAGTGGACACGTCCGTAATTCCCGATCCTGAGCCTTCCTGGTCGATGGTTTTCGACCCGGCGCCCGAGGTGTGCGGCAAGATCAGCATGCTGGACGACGAGCGGGAGACCATCGGCGCGGCGTTGATGTACCTGGGCTACTCCATCAACGACACCGACCCCGCCCATCTCGAGCAGGCCAAGAATTTGCTCATCGAGCAATCCGCGTGCGTCAAGGCCTATGACAGCCAGACGAACGATGACCTGATCGTCCAGGGCGAAACTGTCATCGGCCATATGTGGACGGGCGACGCAATCCTGGCCGGCCTGCCGGATGTCGGTGGGCGGGAGGGGATCGCCTATGTGATCCCTCAGGAGGGCACCACCATCTGGCAGGACAACCTGGCCGTGCCGGTCGGCTCGCAGAACAAGTACACGGCCATGGTGTTCATCAACTACCTCTCGGACGCCGAGATCGCGGCCCAGAACGCCGAGTTCGTCGGCTACGGAAGCCCAAATGAGGCCGCCTATGAATTCATCGATCCAGAGATCCTGGCCGACCCAGGCATCTACCCGACGGAAGAGACCTTTGCCGTACTGCAGTGGATCGAGGATGTAGGCGACTCCATAGAGTTGTATGATCGGATCTGGACAGAGTTCAAGGCCTCAATCGGAGGTTGAGGGGAGCCTCCCCTTGACCTGGTTCGCGTAGATCGGCCCTCCGGCGCCGTCGGGCGCGCCTGGTGGTTGCTGACCCGGAGGATGCTATACGTGGTCTTAGGGGCTGGTCTAGCGACAGTCGCGAATGGGCCGAGCGGTTCTCCGCGCTCGGCCCACATGGTTCAACCGCGGAGTGCGGACCGCCAGCCTTGTCCTGTACCCGGCTTGAATGTCGCACCTAGTGCCTATTTGCAGGCAACGGGTGACATGCGATTATTAGCCCCATGCGGCGCTGGCTTCCCCTTTGGCTTGCCTTAGGCGCCTTTGCGGCGGGCGGAACGCTGGGATTCCTGGCCGGCGAGGCAGCCCGCCTGGCGCCCGACCCGGCTCCGACCGCCAGCCCTAGCCCTGATCCGTCGGCCACGGCGAGCTTGCCGCCAACCCGCACCGCCGCTGCGTTGCCAACTGACACGCCCGCCCCCACCCCAACCTCAACTTCGTCCGCCACTCCCACGCCTGCTTACACTCCCACGATCACCCTCACCCCGACCATCACCCTGACCCCAACCGCTACGGCCACCTACAAACCGATCGCGGCGACTGTCCGCGAGCAGGCCAACTGTCGCTACGGACCCGGGGCCGCCTATCTGTATGAATGGGGCCTGTACCCAGGAGTGCGGGTCGACATCGTTGGGCGGAACGACCTTGGCACGTGGGCCTATGTCCATCCGTGGACCTACTTCGACCGCTGCTGGGTGCGGGCCGACATCCTGGAAATTCGCGGCGACCTGTTCGAAGCACCGCCTTACTACTCGCGGCTGCCGTTCGGGGAGCTCTACCAGCCTCCTACCAATGTGCGGGCCAGCCGGAATGGCGATCAGGTCACGATCGCGTGGGACCCGGTCTGGATGACCGAGGACGACTATCGGGGCTACTTGATTGAGGCGTGGCTGTGCCAGGACGCTCAGACGATCTTCACGCCGATTCACAGCGACGAAACCCGGATCGTGGTCACCGACGAGACTGGTTGCAGCGAAGCCTCCGGTGCCCGGCTGTACACCGCGGAGAAGCACGGCTACACCCAGTGGGTGCTTGTCCGTTGGCCGGCCCACGATCCAAGGCCCTCGCCTACTCCTTGAGTTGAGTTGGAGTTTGGCTTCGAGCCGGCAGCCACGCCGCCTCCCTGAGTTACAGTTAGACCGAAAGCGAGCGACGCCTCGCGCTGCGCGCCCAGGCTCGACGCCCGTCCGTTGCTTTCCTACAACGCAATCCGTCCCTTGCTCTTCAGACTCGACCCGGAACAAGCCCACCGGCTCACTCTGAACTTGCTGGCGCTGGCCGGAAGTTCGGCTCCGCTTCGGTCCCTGCTGAAGCGGGCGTTTTCCTACCCCGAGTTGTCACGACCGGTGAAGGCTTTCGGACTGAGGTTCGCCAATCCGGTCGGCCTGGCCGCCGGCTACGACAAGGACGGCCGGGCGATGCACGGGCTGGCCTGCCTCGGCTTCGGACATCTCGAGCTGGGCACGGTCACGCCGAAGCCGCAGACGGGAAATCCCCGGCCGCGGCTCTTTCGGCTGCCGGAAGACCAGGCGCTGATCAACTGGATGGGGTTCCCCAACCGCGGGGTCGAGCAGCTGCTTTCTCGGCTGAAGCGGCGGCCGAAGGAGATCGTCATCGGAGTCAACATCGGGAAGGGGGCTGCGACACCGCTGGAAAGCGCGGCAGACGACTATCGGATGCTGCTGCGGAGGCTCCAACCCTACGCGGACTACCTGGCGGTGAACGTGTCGTCGCCCAACACTCCGGGGCTGCGTGAGCTGCAGGATCGCAACCAATTGCGGGCTTTGCTGCGCGCCCTCGATGCGGCCCGGGCCGAGCTTGGTGGCCCTCGAACGCCGATCCTGGTCAAGCTGGCGCCGGACCTGAGCGATGCAGAATTAGAGGACGCGGTTCAAGTGATCGTTGAGACGGGAATGGACGGGGTGATTGCCACCAACACGACCACCAGCCGACCCGGCCTGCGTTCGCCGCTGCGCGAGCAGCAAGGCGGCCTCAGCGGTGCTCCGCTGCGGGAGCGGGCTCTGGAGGTGATCCACAAGATTCACGATCTCACTGCGGGGAGGCTGCCGGTCATCGCGGTAGGAGGGATCCTGGGGCCGGGCGACGCGGCGGAGGCGCTCCAGGCGGGCGCGGCGCTGGTCCAGATTTATACTGGGCTGGTTTACCGTGGCCCAGGGCTGGTGCGAGAGATCCTGGCCGGGCTGGTCGACAGCCGGCATCCGGCCCTCTGAGCCTAGGGTCCTCATATGTGGATCCCCCGTCGAGCGATCACCCGGGTCCTAACGGTGCTGCTGCTGGCCTACGCGGCGGTCCTCGTGTTCCGGATCGGCCCTCCCGAACCGCCGGCGGACGCAGACGGGAACCGCGCTCCGGGCGGCTGGTACGACCTGTACTTCACCAACCCTGGCGCCGAGGCGACAACCGGTGGGCCGGACGCCGCCTTGGCGGCAGCCATCGATGCCGCGGAGGCCACGGTCGATGTGGCGGTCTACGAGCTGGAGCTCGGGAGCATCCGCGACGCGCTGATCCGGGCCCATTCGCGGGATGTCAGCGTGCGGGTGGTCACCGAAACGGACAACATCAATTCGCCCGGGGTCGGGGCGCTCCAGGCTGCGGGTATCCCAGTCCGCGGCGACGAACGGGCGGGCCTGATGCATCACAAGTTCGTCGTCATCGATGGCTCGCAGGTCTGGACTGGCTCGATGAACCTGACGGTCAGCAGCGCGTACCGGGGCAACAACAATCTGCTGAGGTTGAGCTCGACCTGGCTGGCAGATCAGTACCGCCGCGAGTTTGAGGAGATGTTCGTGCTGGATCGGTTCGGGGCGCTGTCGCTGCCGGCCTTGCCGGGGATCGGGACGGAGATTGGCGATGTTAGGGTGGAGCTGCGCTTCTCTCCGGAAGGCGGAGTCGCGGAGCGGATTGTTGAGCTGCTGCTGGGCGCACAGCAGAGCATCCATATCATGGCCTACAACCTGACGCTGGATTCGATCAGCGAAGCGATCCTGCAAAGGGCAGCGGCCGGGGTTGCGGTGCAGGGAGTCTTCGACGAAGGTCAGGCCCAGAACCAGGGGAGCGATGTGTCCCGCCTGGCGCAGGCTGGGCTGGACGTCTGGCTGGATGGCAATCCGGGGCTAATGCATCACAAGGTGATCGTGGTGGACGGCGAGCTGGTGATCACCGGGTCGTACAACTTCAGCCGCAGCGCCGAGGAGCGCAACGACGAGAACGTGCTCTTCCTATTCAGCCAGGAGCTCGCCGCACAATACCTCTTAGAGTTCGAGCGTCTGCTCGCCGAGGCCGGGGGCTAGCGCCGCCAACGATGTTGGGAACGATCCAGATCTGCTTGCCGTCCTCGACGGGTGTGTCGGCGGCTCCCTGCCAGCGGCCGTCCTTCCCTTCCACGAACACATTGACGTAGCGCCGCAGCGCGCCGTCCGGCTCGAGCAGTCGCTCGACGATGCCCGGGAATCGCTGATTCAGCGCCTGGGCGACCTCCGCCACTGAGCCGCCTTCGGCCTCTTCTGTGCGCTGAGTCTGATACAGGGCCTGCAGCGTGCTCGGAATGTGCACGCGGACACTCATCTGCTCAGGCCACTCTCCCGGTGGATACGGAATA
>CAYHJH010000055.1:0-8978 GCA_964356605.1 uncultured Anaerolineaceae bacterium | reverse complement strand
CTGATTCGACATGCGGCAGTTCAAACCGAAGTAGGCGCAGAATCAAAAGGGCCCCCGGGGTAGGGGCCCGTTGTGTTTAGCTCCAGCCCGGTCAGCCCGCAGCGGCCGCCGGCACCGGGACGGGCGTACCGCCGTTCTTGGGAAAGACCGGTTCAGCAAAGAGGCCCTCGAACGCGGCACGATCAAGGGTCTCGACCTCGAAGAGGCGCGCTGCAATGGTATCCAGCTGGGCGCGATACTCAATCAGGATGCTCTCCGCCCGATCGTAGGCCTCCTGCACCAGCTTTCTGACCTCCCAATCGATCTTCTCGGCAACGCTCTCGGAGTAGTCACGCTGTTCCCCGATTTCCCTTCCCAAGAAGACCAGTTCATCTTTCTGGCCATACACCATCGGCCCAAGCTCCTCGCTCATCCCGAGGCGGGTGATCATGCCTCTTGCCAGCTGGGTAACCCGCTCGAGGTCGTTGGAGGCCCCGGAGGTGATGTCATTGAAGACCAGCGCTTCCGCGACGCGGCCACCGAGCAGCCCGGCCATGTCGGCTTTGATCTTGTTGCGTGCGATGAGGGTGCGGTCCCCCTCGGGCAGTGCCATCGTGAAGCCACCCATCATGCCGCGGGCGATGATGCTGACCTTGTGCACCGGATCGGCCTCTGGGATTACATGCATTACCACCGCGTGGCCTGCCTCATGGAAGGCGACGATTCGCTTCTCTTCCTCGCTGATGATGCGGCTCTTGCGCTCCGGCCCGGCGATGACCCGCTCGATGGATTCCTGGAATTCCTCTGGCCCGATCTGCTTCTTGTCGCGACGGGCGGCCAGAATGGCGGCCTCGTTGACCAGATTCTCAATATCGGCCCCAACAAACCCGGGAGTTGCCTTGGCGATCGTCTTGAGGTCGACCAGCGCGGTGTCGATCGGCATTCCCTTGGTGTGAACTAGGAGGATCTGCTCGCGACCGCGCATGTCCGGCCGGTCGAGGATAACCCGCCGGTCGAAGCGACCGGGGCGCAGCAGCGCGGGATCCAGGATGTCCGGGCGGTTGGTGGCGGCCACAATGATCACGCTGGTGTCGGTGTCGAATCCGTCCATCTCTACCAGCATCTGATTGAGGGTCTGCTCGCGCTCATCATGACTGCCGCCCAAGCCGGCGCCTCGGTGCCGGCCGACGGCGTCAATTTCATCAACGAAAACGATGCAGGGCGCATGGCGCTTGGCCTGATCGAATAGATCGCGCACACGGCTGGCGCCGACGCCCACGAACATCTCAACGAACTCCGACCCGCTGATTGAGAAGAACGGTACTCCCGCCTCGCCGGAAACAGCCTTGGCCATCAGTGTCTTGCCGGTTCCAGGAGCGCCAATAAGCAGCACCCCCTTCGGAATGCGCGCCCCTAATGCGATAAATTTCTCCGGCTCCTTAAGGAACTCCACGATTTCCTGAAGCTCCTCTTTGGCCTCATCCACTCCGGCAACGTCCTCGAATGTCACAGTGGGCTGATCGCCAGTAAACATTCGCGCCCGGCTCTTGCCGAAAGAAAGCGCTTGATTATTCGACCCCTGGGCTTGGCGGAGCATGAAGAAGATCAGCCCGACCACCAGCAGCCCCGGCAGCAGGTAGGTTATGAGGGTAATAATCTGATTGAAGTCGCTCGGCTGCTTGATTTCCAACTCAAGTTTCTCGGGCGACAAATCCTCGGTTGTCACCCCGAGCTCCTTGAGCTGCTCAATGGCTGAGCGTCCGGGCTCAGCTCGAGAGATCGCCCGAGTCTCCTCGCCTGCGAATTGGATCTCCAGGTCGTTGTCGTCGACAACCAGGCGAGTGACTTCCCCTGCCTGGATCTTGGCTGCGACCTCGTTGAGGAAAAGGCGCTCCGGCTGAGGCGCGTTGGATCGGAACTGGAATACCAGCACGATGACGATCAGCCCGAGGACGAGTAGAACGATGGAATTGCGGCCGCGTCCGGTGTTGAACACTTCGCCCGAGTCCTAGGCGCCAGGCGGACCCATTTGCCCGCGCCGTATGGATTATACCGTAGGCACTTTGCAGAAACCAGCGCGCACTTTCCAGGCCAACAGGAAGGCGCAGCTTGCGCGGTTTCATAGGAAGTTTGGCCTACGCTCGGTGTCCAGTCGGGGGCAGGTGTTGCGGGGCGCTACCGATACAGCAACCACACCCAAAGCCACAGAGGCACCAGCCCGCCGACGGCCAGGAAGGCGAGCAGCCCGAGGCCCACGGCCCACCAGTCGACCTGGTCGGTGCGGAGGCGCTGCATGGCCCGAGTCGCCGAATGCGCGAGATCGACCGGGGGGAACGGCCGGTCGGAGGCGAAGCTCTGCAAGACCCGGCCGAACTGATCGGCGGTCCGATAGCGGGCAGAAGGTTCCTTGGACAGAACTTTAAGGACGATCTGGTCGAGCGGGGGAGGGATGGAAGGGTCGTATTGGCTGGGAGGGGGTGCCGGGGCGGCTTGATGGAGCTCCGCCAACCGTTGGGAATCTACGGCTTCGAATGGCAATCGACCGGTGAGCATTTCGTATAGCACGACCCCGAGGGAATATACGTCGCTGGCTGGCGACGGGGCCGACCCGGTGGCCTGTTCGGGAGAGAAGTATTGCGGGCTGCCCCAGACGATGTCCTGCCGTTCGTCCAGCGGAATGGTGGCCAATGCCCGCGAGATGCCAAAGTCGGTGATCTTGGCGCGCTCGGAATTCGACACCAGGATGTTCTGGGGCTTAAGATCGCAGTGCACGAGTCCGGCTCGGTGCGCATAGCCAACACCATCGCAAACTTGCAGCATTAGCTCCAGAGCTGCAGGTCGAGGGATGGCCGATCGGCGGTGGATCAGGGTCTTCAGGTCGGTGCCGTCCACGTATTCCATCACGATGAACACCCGCTCCGGGTCTTCTCCAAAGTCGTAAATCGTCACGATGTTTGGATGGGCGAGATTGGCTGCGGCGCGGGCTTCTTGAAGAAACCGCACCCGGAACTCAGGGTCGCTCGAGAAATCTGCGCGAAGCATCTTGACCGCCACCTCGCGCTGCAGGTTGAGATCGCGGGCGAGGTAGACCTCCGCCATCCCGCCGGCGCCGATCGCCCGCAATACTTGATACCGGCCACCGATCAGTTGCTCAGTCACAGCGGAAGGATTGTAAACTCCGTACCAGGGGGTCGCAACATTGGCTGGGCTATAATGACGGTCCACCTGCCACAACCCCCGATGGGCAACGCATGGCTACTCTACAACCCCGCGGCGGGAAGATTTCCCGCTGGCTGGCTGCTCAGCCGGGCAGTTCAAGTGCTCACTGATGCCGGCTGGGAGATCCAGGTCCACGAGGTCCAACCGGGCCAGGACCTGGCGCATCTGGCGCAGGAGGCCGTCCGGTATGGCTGCCAGGCGGTATTCGTCGCCGGGGGCGACGGGACGGTGGGGACGGTCGCTGCCGCGCTCAGCGGGACCGATGTGGCTCTGGGTGTGCTTCCATCCGGGACGGCGAACGTCTGGGCCAAAGAGATCGGTTTGGAGCGCCTGGACTGGATCCATCTGTTTGCGTTGGAACGGGCGGCCGACCGATTGGCGCGCGGAAGGGTCCATAAGGTCGACATGGGCAAGGCGAATGGGCGTGAGTTCTTGCTGTGGGCGGGGATCGGCCTGGACGCCGAGATCGTGAACAGCATTGAGCCCCGCGAACGCTGGGCGAAAGCGCTTGGATCGGTCCAGTACGGGTTGCAGGCACTCTGGAATTCAATCGGTTGGGAAGGTTTGGACCTTCGAGTGACGGCGGAGGGCCGGGTCTGGGAAGGCCGCTATCTCGTAGCCATCGCCAGCAATATTCGCACATACGCCGGCGGCTTGATCGAGTTGAGCCCGGAGGCGAGATTCGATGATGGCAAGCTGGATTTCTGGTTGATCGGCGGTCGGTCGCTCAAGGACTCGGTGACGCGGGTCGTGCAGGTGCTGCTGGGAGCCCACGCCGAAGCACCGGGGGTCGTACATTTTCAGTCGAACCAAGCGGTATTTGAAGCTGGCTCCGAAATCCAGATCCATCTCGACGGAGAGCCCCAACTCCTCGCCTCGCCGCTGGAGTTCCATACCCTCCGGAAGTCGCTGAACGTGCTATTGCCAGAACCGGAGCCAGAGACCCTGCAAGATTGAACCGGCCTGCAGATGGGTGCCTGTGGAGCCTGGCGGGCGCCCTCCTGGGGTTCCTCTTCGTGGTGGCGTTGCTGATTCTGGGTCGAGCGCGGGGTTCCAGCTTGGCAAGCGCGACCGCGCCAGCACCGATACTGACCGTCATTCCATTCCCCACTCCTTCCCCGCTGGCCTCACCGACCTCGGAAGCGCAATCCGCAACGGTGACTGCTGAAGCCCCTACGCCTGGTGCGCAATCGCCCAGGCAGTTCTCCCACGGCGAACTGGTGGAGGTCTTCGGTACTGGGGGCGATGGACTGAGGCTGCGAGATGCTCCTGGCTTGGAGGCCCCCATTCTCTCGTTAGGCTTAGAGAGCGAGGTGTTCGAGGTGGTCGAGGGGCCAGTAGTCTCCGATGGATTTAGCTGGTGGCGACTCGCCAACCCCTATGATCCCGGTAAGCAAGGTTGGGCAGTTGACTCGTTCCTGCGCTCACTGGAGTCCTGACATGGATCCCCGTCCGGTGAAGGTGGCGGCCTCTCGTTCTCGCGGGCTAGTAATCGTCGACTGGGAGGACGGCCATCACAGCGAATACACCTTCTCCGACATGCGGGCTGCCTGCCCGTGCGCCCAATGTCGAGGCCATCCGGGAAGTCCAGGGTTGTTGCGGATACCGCTAAGCTCTACCGCCTCGTCGGAGTTAGAACGGGTGGACTCAGTCGGCAATTACGCGATTCAACTGGTTTGGAAAGATGGACACGCGTACGGAATCTACACCTGGGAGTACCTTCGGGAGCTCTGTCCGTGTGGGGAACATGGTTAAGTCAACGGACAGGCGCCCTTCGCCGCAGGCAGGGCTATGGACCGAGGCGTATTCGATTTAGGGTCGAGAGGTCTCTTCTGACTTCTCCCGTTGATAGTCTATGAAACGGTAGCCCACGCCTCTCTCAGTCAGAATGTAGCGCGGATTGGAGGGGTCCAGCTCGAGTTTCTGACGCAGATAGTTGATATACAGACGGAGATAGTGGGTCTCCTCCCGATACTCGTAGCCCCAGACCTTGGCGAGCAGCTGATCGTGGGGCACCACCCAGCCCGCATTCTTCACCAGGTGATACAGCAGTTTGAACTCGGTCGGCCGAAGCTGGACCAATTTTCCATCCACGAAAATCTCGCGCCGGTCGAAATCGATCGTCAGCCGATCGTCGACTTGAATACGCTCATGCACCGGCGCGCTGGGCGACTCAGTCCGCCTCAGCACCGCCTTGACGCGACTCACCATCTCTCGCGGGCTGAAGGGCTTGGCAATGTAATCGTCTGCGCCTAACTCCAATCCGCGGACCCGGTCTTCCTCTTCGCCTTTGGCGGTCAACATGATGACCGGTACGGTCGAAATCTCGCGGATTAGCTGCAGGGTCTCAAAACCGTCCAGGTCGGGCATCATGACGTCGAGCAAGATCAAATCGGGCAGGCGATCACGCATGGCGGTCAACGCCTGAGAACCCGATGTAGCTTCGATCACTTCGAAGCCATCGTGCTCAAGATTCAGGCGGATGAAATGGATGAGGCGGGGCTCGTCATCAACAACCAGTACGCGGCGCGGCCGAGCGGGGCTGCTACTCGCGGACAAAACCGATCAGTTCTTCTTCCTCGGCCGTTGGGAGGATCTCAATGAAGTTGACCCGGTGCATCGGCCACAGGACGGTAACCACGTTGCCGTCCAGATAGGGAAGGTCCTTTCCGTCGCGGCGCCGCGGGTTATTGACCTTCACGGTGGTGTCGGTCGCTGCTGGCAGCTCATCGATCTCACCGAGAACCGGGTCTTCGCCTGTCAGATGGACCAATACGGCCGTGGGCATGTCTTTCCTATCTAACTCCGAAGTCGGGAGATCAGCTGAAGCCGAAGGCGTCCCAGCTGAATGATGTCCTTATTGCGCAGCCGGCGCGGCTGCTGCGGCTCGATCCGCTTGCCATTGATCAGGGTCCCGTTGACGGAATCGAGATCGACCACGTGAACCCCTTCCTTGTCCAAGCGGATTTCGGCATGGAGCCTTGAGATCCCCTGATCTTGCGCGCCAAAGGCATCCAGGTCTACATCCGGCACGATTGCCTGACCCCCTCCGGCCCGGCCCAGGGTGAAGTTGTCGCGGCCGACCAGAGAAACCATATCGCCAGTCTCCAAAAGTCGCAAGCCAAAGAGGGCGCCCGCGGCCAAGCCGCGGGTGGCTGGCAGGCCGTCATTGCCAACGATGGCTTCCGTCTCTATGAGCTCGTCCACCGAGCCGATTGGGGCAGTGTGAACCAAGCGAGTTGCGCATTCACTGCAATAGAGCGTTCCGACAAATTCCTGGTGCCTGCAGGTCGGGCATTCGATCAAGAGTCACCCGTTCGAGCCGGGAGCAGCAATGCCCGGGTACCGTATTTCAGCACTTTTTCACCTTCGTTTGACAGCCGCCTCGAGTGTACCAGACGATCGGCTTCGTTCAAGGCCGCCTTCGCCAGTTCGCGCTCTCCGTTTGCCAGCAACTGGGTTGCGAGATTCTCCAGCCGACGCGCGGCTTGGGCCGATTGGCCAAGCTCCGCCTCGTGGCGGGCCTTCTCCTGCAGCCGATACAGAGAGATCTGTCCCAGCGCGGCCGTGATCTGCTCGGCAGGGGGTTCGGTATCCGGCTCGGTCGAGACTGGGATGCGTACCTGCAAGGGCAGGGCCACGCTCTCGGAACCTACTCCTAGAACGTCGCCATCAATTGTGAAGTGGGCGAGGAGGAGCTCCGTAATCTTGCCGATTGGGTGGATGACTATCTCAAGTAATACCCGCACGACGCCGCCGCGCGGCAGGTTGCCGAGATGCATTGGGAGGCTGTCGCCCATCGGCATTGGCTCGGGCAGCAGCCGAAACGACGAACGCAAGTCGACTTGCTGGGCCACGGCGCCCTCCAACCGCAACCGGGTCGCTACGGTCCTGCCCAGACTCTCATGGATCCCCTCCATAACGCTCACAATGGCCTGCGGGGTATCCAGGAAAGATGTACTGCCTCCGGTTCTGCTGGCAAGATCATCCAGCAGCCGGTCGCTGAAGTCATTGCCGATCCCTACGCTGTGGATCGTGATGCCGTGTTCGGCGCAGTAGTCGGCAATCTCGAGGCACTCGTTCTCGTCGCCGTAGGTCCGCCCATCGGTAAACAAGATCAGGTGGTTGATACCTTCGCGTGAGAGGTACTTTTCGAGTTCGTTGAGCCCCGTGCGCAGTCCCTGCCCGATCTCTGTTCCGCCTCCGGCCTGGATCAGACTCAGTCTCGCCCGCGCCACTGACATCTCACGCGCCTGGTCGGGCGAAACCACGAGCTCGGCTCGATCGCTGAACGTAACAATAGAAGTCGAATCTTCGCGACTCGTTTCCTGGAGGATCTTGAGGACTGCCGATCGCAGCTGGTCGAGGCGCGCGCCTCGCATGGAGGTGGAACGGTCCAGCACTAAAGCCAGGTTGATCGGGGGACGGATGGCAGGCAGGTCAGCGTTGGGCTCAATGTCCAACAACAGATAGTGGACCTGGGGCTCATCGAGTTGAAGCAGCCGCCTGCGGCTCTGGACCACCGTGGCCTTGAAGCTGGATCGAGTAACCAGCACGGCCTCGTGCGAAGCGAGGTCCTGGTCGTAGGCTGTACGCTGATCCATATCGCTGAGGATCTCGTACGCCTTGTTGACCTTCAGGAAAAGCTCGGTGTCGCCAGGGCCGGTGTTCTTGTCCGGGTGCAGGCGCAGAGCCGCTTCCCGGTAGGCTCGGCGAATCTCCTTTACCGAGGCGCTGCGAGGGACCCCTAAGAGTGTGTAGAAATCGAGTCCTTGAGTCACAGAGGGTTAGCTTAGCGGAAAATAGACCAGGATCACCGTGATGTTGTCCGGACCACCGGCGGCATTAGCTGCCCGGACTAGTTCATCACAAGCTGTCTGTGGGTGGTCGGCTCCCCAGGTAATCCGCTGGATTTCTTCGTCCGAAACGACCCCCCATAATCCGTCGGAACAGATCATAAGAAATCCATTGCGTGGCACCGGGTGGGTGAGCACGTCGACTTCAAGATTGGCGCCTTGGCCGATCGCTTTGTACAGCACATTTCGCTGCGGATGGGTGGCCGCTTCTGCTTCAGTTAGCTGGCCGAGCTCTTCAAGCCGCTTGACGAGGGAGTGATCGCGGGTGATAACCTTGGCCTCGCCATTGCTGAGGATGTAGGCCCTGCTATCGCCGACGTGGCCGATGGTCACTTGATTGCCGAGCATCAGTGCAGCGGTCAGGGTGGTGCCACCACCAGGCACTCGATTGACGACCGAATTGTTGGCTTCCTGGAGGGCTTTGCGTACTTGATCTTGAAGCGGCTGACCGTCCAGCGAGTCCTCCAAGTCGAAGAGCGGCAGCAGCGTATCCTTGGCCAACCGTTGGGCCACTGCCCGGACAGATATGGAGCTGGCGACCTCACCTGAGCGGTGACCGCCCATGCCATCCGCGACGACGAAGAGGCCGAAATTCGGAACCGCGGCCTCGCCGGAAGAGCTGCCGATGAGCGAGAACAGCGCGTCCTCGTTGTGGGCTCGCTCCACTCCGGTGGACTGGGAAGTGCCAACCAGGATGCGGTCGCTCAGGGCGACCCCCTCGATGAGGGAAGGATCAAGTGGTGCGGTCTCAATACGGTCCGGTGACTGCCCACCGATCTGCGTGAGCGACTTCCCAAAAATTCGTTGCAAGAAAGTCATGGTTGCCGCTATCGAGTATGCCTAAGAGACTCAGGCACGCCGTTCAGGCTCTAGGTGAGGAGTGCATAGACCCGGTGGTCGTGGGAGCCGAAATAAAGTCGATTG
>CAYHJH010000054.1:4042-8979 GCA_964356605.1 uncultured Anaerolineaceae bacterium | reverse complement strand
GCTCGCCGAGGTCCGCGCTCTGCGGTCGAGGTAGATGCCAGCGAGTAACATCGCTAGCCCGAGCGCGGTGATTGCGAAGGCCAGTACGAACATGCGCCCACCGACTGCGTCCAGAAGTCGATCTATGACATCCTGGACAACCGGCTCGAGGAAGACTCCGACCGTCGAGTGAAACGGCTGTGAATTTCTGGCCTGCTCAGCGATGGCTTCGCTCGTTCCCAGGGTCGTGAATGTGCCCAGGCCAGCACCAAGAATCGGTCCGCCCCACCAGCGTAGCAGCGCCGGCCACGAGCGCACGGTAACTGCCACAATCAACCCAAGCAGAGAGACCGGCAGCATCCAGCCGACTTCGGCGAAGCCTCGCAGGAACCGCAGGATGCGCTTGGATTGCATGATCGATTCAGGAGGTGCTTCAGCGCCGTCCCCTTGCCCGAGGGAAACGAATGACGGCAGGTTCCTGGTCTGGCTCAGAATGAAGTCAGTTGCAGTGGCAATCACCCGGCTTCGCAGCGGCTCCGGCGGCTGACAGAAGAACGGCGGCAATTCGCCCCTCACCAATGCATCTATCTCGAGCAACTGAATCTGTTCCTGACCGCAGGCCGGCCAGGAACTGACGACCTCTCTGGCCAGCTCCTCCGCCCCGCCCGCTTGCAACCTGTCCGTCACCGGCTGGATGTCGAGCCCCAACTCCGGTTTCAGCCGGTCATTGTCAATCCAGGCATACAGGTCTTCGACGATTCCGTTGATCTGACTTCGGGCCCAGTCTGGCGGGAACAGAGAGGCCAATAGCCCCTCCAGCCGCTGCCGGCCCAGGAAATCAAGCGGGCCACCGCCAGGACTTTCGTCCGCCGGGGTGTCCCCTCGGCTCAGCATGGCCTCTATCGCGAATTGCTGAAGCGCGCCGGAATTCACCAACTCTCCCGCCAGGATGTCGGTCATCTGCTCTGGCGAAAAGAGCACTGTCCCCCAGGCGAGGGCCAAGAGTGCGAAGGGTAGGCTGACGGCAATGGCTACGCCGAGCAGGACTGCAACGACTCGCCCGAGAATGCTCATGACTCTTCCAGGACCCTACCACCTTTCGACCCCAGGGGACTGAAGGCGGCTTGCGATTATACATTCCGGGCATGCGCTCGCAACTCACGATCGCTTCTCAGGGCTCAAAGAAAAGGGCGGCCGGTTGGCCGCCCCACCCATGGAACCGATGACCCGCGCCTGTCTCTAGCGGAAACCTGCCAAGACCTGCTCCAGGCTCTCTTTCGCGGGCCGAAGCTGCTCTTCCTGCAGCATTGCCAGCGGCAGGTCGATCAGTCGCTCGGAGTCCTGCAAGCTGGCCTGCTCCGGGTTGTAGTAGATCAGTCCGGTGGCGAGCACCTGGTTGGCACGCGCCTCTTCCAGCAGCGTAATCGCGGCCATTCGATTCGTGGGATCGTAATCCAGGTCGAGCTTCTTAAGGACCAGCGTCGACCCATCGTGGAACTTGACCTGGATCACTTCGCCGGGCTCATACTCCACTTGGATTTCTTCGAACTTCGGCACAAATGTGACATCGTGAATCGGATCCTGGTGCTCGCGCCCCCAGCCGTAGCTCTTGGTCGATTCGTCCCGGTTGTTGAAGGTCACACAGGGGCTGATGATGTCAAGCACCGCAGTTCCTTCAAAGCTTAGGGCGGCCTTGATCAGCTCGGGGACCTGCTTGGGGTCACCGGCGAAGGAACGGGCCACAAACCCGCAGTTGGCGACGATCGCCTCCATGGCGATGTCCACCGGCATGAATGGGTTCAAGCCGGCGTATTTCAGCTCCTGATTCTTGTCCGCCGTAGCGGAGAACTGCCCTTTGGTCAGCCCGTAGACCCCGTTGTTCTCGATGATGTAGACCATTGGAACATTGCGGCGCAGCAGGTGGATGAACTGGCCCATGCCAATACTGGCCGTGTCGCCATCGCCACTGACGCCGATCGCCTTGAGCGAACGATTGGCTACCAGCGCGCCGGTTGCGAGCGAAGGCATGCGGCCATGCAGTGCATTGAACCCGTGCGATTGGCCGAGAAAATAGGCCGGGCTCTTGCTGGAGCAGCCGATCCCGGAAAGCTTGATGACCTCATGCGGCCGGAGTGATAGCTCGTACGCGGCGCTGATAATCTGGCTGGAGATCGAGTTGTGACCGCAGCCGGCGCACAACGTGGTGGGCTTCCCGGTGTAGTCGGCCTTGCTCAGCCCGACCAGATTCACCTTTGGCTTGCGGGTCTCAACCGTGGTGACCATGTCAACCTTCCTGCGCGGCCTGCACCGCCGAGGCGATCCAGCGGGCAGTCAGCGGTATGCCGTTGTTATGCGTGAGCGACTTCAACGTAGCCGCCCGCTCTGGTACCTCGAGCTGTAGAAGCTTATGCATCTGGCCATCGCTGTTCATCTCGAGCACAAACACGACCGAGTGGCCATGAATGAATTGGGAGACCTCCGGAGTGAACGGTACCGCCCGCAGCCGCAGCGCGTCCATCCGTAGGCCGGCTGTCTCCAACCGCTCCAGCGCCTCCTGAACTGCGGGTTCGGTCGAGCCGTAGTAGATCAACCCGGCCCGCTCCTTGCCCGAGCCTCGTTGGACTGGAGGCGGGACGTACTGTCGGGCGGTTTCGGCTTTGCGCATCAATCGGTTCAGGTTCTTCTCCCAATCGTCCGGCCGCTCGCTGTATGCCGCCTGCTCATTGTGCCCAGTGCCGCGGGCGAGCCAGGCCGAAAGCGGATGCGGGTTCCCGGGCAGCGTGCGGTAGGTAATGCCGTCCCCGTCCACATCTCGGTAGCGAGCGAATCCCCCCAACCTTTCCAGGTCTTGCTCGCTCAACACTTTGCCTCGGTCCATAGGCTCCGTAGGATACTGAAATGGATCCGACATCCACAGATTCATGCCCAGGTCGAGATCGCTCAACACGAAGACCGGAGTCTGCAATCGCTCCGCCAGATCAAACGCCCGCCAGCCGAACTCGAAGCACTCGGCAACGGAGCCCGGCAGCAGGATCACGTTCTTGGTGTCGCCGTGTCCCATGTAGCGAACGAACATTACGTCGCCTTGGGAGGTCCGTGTGGGCAGGCCGGTGCTCGGCCCCATCCGCTGAATGTCCCAGATCACGATCGGGATCTCGGCGAAGAAGGCCAGCCCGGCGAACTCCGCCATGAGCGAGATGCCGGGCCCGGAGGTGGAGGTCATCGCTCGGGCGCCCGCCCAGCCAGCTCCGATGGCCATCCCGATCGCGGCGATCTCGTCCTCGGCCTGAATGATGGCAAAGGGATTCTTGCCGTCGTGACCGTCCTTGCGAAGCGTGGGCAGATACTCGCGTACTGCGTCGGCGAAGCTGGAGGCAGGCGTGATGGGATACCAGGAAGCGAAAGTCACTCCCCCGTAAATGGCGCCCAGGGCACCGGCAGTGTTACCTTCAATCAGGATCTTGCCTTCGGTTTGGTTATCGCGCTCGAACCGGTAGCGATCTCGCTTTACCAGATTCTGGGACGCCCACTCCGCCGCCCGAGTGATCATGTTCATGTTCAGCTCGATTGGCTTCTGCCGGCCGCCGAAGTGCGTGTCCAGTGCGGCGCGCACCGCTTCCATTTCGATGCCCAACACTTGAGCGACCACGCCGACATAGCCCATGTTGGCGACGTAGTCTTTCAGTTCCTTCGGCGGGTTGACTTGCTTCACCAGCTCCTTGATCGGCATCGGGTAGAAGACCACGTCGTCGCGTTGCATCGGCAGCGGCAGATCGTCGGCGTAAAAGCAGGCGCCGCCGGGAGCCAGGTCGGCCAGATCCTCGGCGAAGGTTGGCGCGTTCATCGCCACCAGGATTTCGGCCGTATCGCGTCGGGCGGTGTGACCGGAGCTGCTCGCCCGGATCGTGTACCAGGTGGGGAGTCCTTGGATATTGGACGGGAACAGGTTCTTGCCGCTCACCGGGATCCCCATTCGGAACAGGGCACGGATGAGCGCCAGATTGGAGGTCTGGCTGCCTGAGCCATTGGCCGTGGCGACGACCATCGAGAAATCGTTGACGATCTCTGCCACTTCGGCCGGACGTTCCAGGGTGAGCGCCTCGGTCACGACTGCCTCCTCGCCCGGCGGGGGCGCGGCCCATTCGGGAAGAGCTGTGGGCTTTGCCTGCTCCGCAGCAGGCCGGTATGCTCGACGAGCGCGCGGTGTCCGGCCTCCGTGTCACCCTGCAGAATCGCGTCGACCATGCGACCATGGTATGACCAGACCTCGCGCAAGTAGGTGTAGTCCTCATATAAGTTCAGCCCAATTGTTTCGTAGGCATCCCAATAGGCCTCGAGCAGCCCAAGGACAAATGCATTTTCCAGGCGGGAATAGATGGTGAGATGCAGCTGGCGGTGCTCGGGATGAGGGATCTGGATCGGCTCGCCCTCCAGCTTGGCCCAGGCGCGGTCCATCAGCTGTCGCAAGTCCTGCTTGTCCGAGTCCTCGAGCAGGGCGACCGCCGAGTGCCAGAAGGAGGCTTCGATCTGGTTCCGAAGTTCGCTGAACTGGTCAAAATAGCTGGCGTCGAGAGCCAGAGCGAGACGCAGGCTGGCGCGCAGCGTGGGGAAGAAGGAATATCCCCGCACCCGGATTCCGGTCTTGGGCCGGACTTCGATCAACCCAAGTTCCCGGGCCACTTCCAGCTGCTCACGCAGCTTGCCCGAGCTGATCCCAAGCTTCCCGGCCAGCGCGTTGATGGGAGGCAGCCGAGTTCCAGGCTCAGCCTCCAGCGAGATCAGGTAACGCATGAATTCGGAAGTGACGGTATCTGGGCGATCGAGGGCTGGGCTAATCATAGGATTCATTATATCAATAAAACGGTACTTTCGAACACCCACCTTTCTGGGGGCCGAAAAGGGTCGCTCTGGTAAAATGCTGCGGTGCTCCGTCGGAGACTACCATTGGGGATAGTTCT
>CAYHJH010000054.1:0-3942 GCA_964356605.1 uncultured Anaerolineaceae bacterium | reverse complement strand
GAATCAACGGAGAACGGGTGGAACGAGCTGAGGCGCTGAGCCTACTTCACGAGTACGTCCAGAATCCACACCTGGTCCGGCATATGCTGGCCGTCGAGGCAGCGATGCAAGATTACGCGGTTCGATTCGGGGAGGATCCAGCTACGTGGGGGTTGGCCGGGCTGCTGCACGACTTCGATTGGGAGATCCATCCCACCCTCGATCACCATCCGCAGGACGGCGCGCCGATCCTCCGGCAGCGCGGCGTCCCCGAAGCGGTTATCGAGTGCATTCTTAGCCACGCCAACCATACCGGCGTGCCACGGGAGACGCGAATGCGGCAGGCGCTGTACGCGAGCGACGAGCTCACCGGTTTGATCACCGCGGTCGCGCTGGTGCGGCCTTCTCATTCTGTGCTGGACGTAAAGGTGAGCTCTATTCGTAAGAAATGGAACGACGGCCGGTTCGCGGCCAACGTGGCTCGGGAGGACATCATACAGGGCGCCGAAGCTCTCGGAGTCGAACTCTGGCAGCACGTTGAAAACGTGTTGAACTCGATGGTACGGATCGCTCCGGAGCTCGGGCTGACCGGGGTAGGCGAAGGCGGGGCGCCCGGCTCGGCTTGATATAATGCCGGCTCCCTAGCGAATGACTGAGAAGTCAGTGGCCCTGTGCCCTACTTGCGGCACTCGCCTCGCTGAAGGCGCGGTACGGTGCTTGGTCTGCGGGACGGAGATCCATGCCCGCGGCGGCGGCGCCCGATCGGCTCGGCGCGAGGTTCGGCTCGATTACCGGTTGGCGCTGGCGCTGGTGGCCGCCATCTCGTTGATCACGGCCGGCCTCACCTTTGCAGCCGACCGCCTGATTCTGCCGTCCGGCGGCCGCGCCACGCCGACAGGATCTCCCAGCCCTACTCCCACCCAGTCGCTGACTCCCTCCCCCAGTCCTAGCCCGACGCCGGTCCCGACCGCGACCCCTCGCCCGCCCATTCGCTACACCGTGGTGGAAGGCGACACCTGCGGCGGGATCGCTTTCTTCTTCGACGTTTCGGTCCGCTCGGTGATCGAGCTTAATAATCTGGGCACTCAGTGCCTGCTCTCGGTCGGTCAGGAAATTCTGCTCCCTCAGCCGACTCCCACCACCACGCCCGAACCTTCCGCTACATTGTCCCCATCGGAGGCGACCGAGGCGGCCTGCCCGAAAGAGACCTACACCGTCGCGGCCAACGATACCTTGTTCGGCATCGCCCAGAACTACAACGTGTCGATGCAGTCCATCAAGGATTTCAACGGTTTGCTGAGCGACACCGTTTTCCAAGGCCAGCGGCTGGTCATTCCGCTCTGTGAGCGTCTGACGATCGGTGGGGCCACTCCGACGCCGACCCTCCCGCCGCCCTATCCCGCTCCGAACTTGCTGCTGCCCCGCGATGGGGAGCCCTTCGCGCTTGCGAACGACACGGTCAGCCTGCAGTGGGCCTCGGTCGCCGCGCTTCGAGAAGGGGAGTTTTATCGGGTGACCGTGGTGGATGTTACCGAGCAGATCTTGGGGTCAGGGAACAAGACGTTAGTCGACTACGTGACCGACAGTAAGTACAACCTCCCCGCAGACTTCCGGCCGTCGGGCAGCGTTCCGCATGTGATGCGCTGGTGGATTGACACGGTGCGGCTGGGTGGGACTTCGCCCACCGGAGAGCCGCGCTACACCATCGCCGGCGCCTCCAGTATTCAGCGGGTCTTCACCTGGTCCGGCGCGGCCACCGGCCCCACACCTACACCCTAAATCCTGGCTTCTTGGCTATACGCAATCGGCCGGTCCAGACGCAACCATCTCGCGATCCGGCCGATTGAGGCTACATCTTCAGCGCTTCGATCGTCTCGCGGACTCGGCCCGCGGAGGCACTCAGCGCGGCCTGTTCTCCCGGGTTGAGCTCGTACTCGATGATTCGCTCCATCCCCTGTGCGCCCAACTGGACCGGCACTCCAAAGAAGATGCCCCGCTGCCCGTATTCCCCTTCCAGATAGACCGAAGCCGGCACCACCAGGTGCCGATCCCGCAGGATCGCCTCTACCATTTGGGCCAGCGCGGCCGAAGGAGCATAGAAGGCACTCCCGGTCTTCAGCAAACTAACGATCTCGCCGCCGCCCTTGCGGGTCCGGTCGACGATCGCACCCAGCCGGTCCGGGCCAAGCATTCGGTCCAGCGGTACGCCAGCCACGTTCGACAGGCGTACCAGCGGCACCATGTCGTCGCCGTGCCCGCCCAGCACGTAGCAGTGCACGTTTTGTACGCTTACCCCAAGCTCCATCGCCACAAACGACCGCATGCGGGCAGAGTCCAGGATCCCCGCCTGCCCGATCACCCGCTCGCGCGGCAATCCGCCAACTTTCATCGCCAGGTAGGCCATTGCGTCCAGCGGGTTGGTCAGCACGATCAGAATCGTCTCAGGCGATGCCTTGAGAGAGGCCTCGACCGCCTCGCGAATGATCTTGGTGTTGGCCTCCAGCAGGTCGTCGCGGCTCATGCCCGGCTTGCGCGGCAGGCCGGCCGTGATGACGACGATGTCCGAACCGGCTGTCTCGTCGTAGCCATTGCTCCCGACCACCCGCACGTCTGAGCCGACCACCGGCATCGCCTCGGTGAGGTCGAGCGCCTTTCCTTGCGGCATCCCGTCCACGATGTCCACCAGCACCAGGTCGGCGAGCTCGCGCTCGGCCAACCAGTGGGCGGTCGTGGCGCCGGTCTGCCCGGCGCCGACAATGCTTACTTTCGGCATGATCCCTCCATTCGGTTTAGGCTCACCCTTTCACGACCACTCACCGCTCGGCGCTGATCTTCAGCTCCTCTGCGCGCACAATAACTCCTTGGCCGTCATGAGCGCGCCCGACGGTCCAGGCCATTAGCCCTCGCGCGGTGGCGCGAGCCAGGAATTGGCTCGCCCGCTTTTCCGGTATCGCCAGCAGCAAACCGCCCGAAGTCTGCGCGTCGAAGAGCAGCATACGATCGGCCCGCCCGATTGCCGCCGCGAACTCGACCCGGTTGCCGAAGTAGGCCTCATTATCTCGCGTTCCTCCCGGAAACGTGCCCATCTCAGCATAGTGTCTGGCGCCAGATAGCAAGGGCACCGCCGGCAGATAAATCGAAAGCCCGACGCTAGAAGCCTCGGCCATTTCCAGTGCATGCCCCAGCAGTCCGAAACCAGTGACATCTGTGGCCCCCCGCACACCCATCTCCACCGCCAGCCGGGCCGCCGCTGCGTTCAACCGGGTCATCCAGTCGATGACCTCGACCTCATGGTCCTTGGATCCCTGGTCGCGCATGAGCGCGGTGGTGGTCACTCCGGTTCCCAATGGTTTGGTGAGAACTAGCACGTCGCCGGGTTGCACCTGATCTTTCGTGAATAGCGCGCCCTGCTCTGCCATGCCTAAGGCCACCAACCCGTACTTGGGCTCCTTGTCCTGAACGGAATGGCCGCCTGCAATGACGGCCCCGGCCTCCTTGACCTTCTCGGCCCCGCCCCGCAGGATCTCACGAAAGATTCCCGGGTCCAGATCGACCGGCATAGCGGCGATGTTCAGCGCCAGAAAGGGGGTCGCCCCCATGGCATACAGGTCGGACAGCGCATTGGCGGCCGCGATCGCGCCGAAGGCATAGGGGTCGTCGACGACCGGCGTGAAGAAATCAGTGCTAACTACCAACAGGCGCGAGTCATCCAGCCGCCAAACGGCCGCGTCATCGGGCGCCCCCAATCCAACCAGCAGATCCGGGACCGGGTCGGCGCCAAATACCTCTTGGATTGGCCGCAGAACCTGCGCCAGCGTCTCCGCTGAGAGCTTAGAAGCTCAACCGGCGCAGGCGGACAGCGCGGTCAGGCGGACTGGCTCGACCCGACTGCGATCTTTCATCCGGCACCTCCTTGTGCGGTGGGATTGTAAAGCGGCCACGTGAACGGTGCAACGCAGGGAT
>CAYHJH010000053.1:7668-8983 GCA_964356605.1 uncultured Anaerolineaceae bacterium | reverse complement strand
GACACGCAGGGCTTCGTGATCAAGCTCGATGCGCCCAAGCTCGAAAACGGGAGCACGGAAAATGAGCCGGCCCTCTGGATCCATCCGCAGTGGGTCGACAACGGAGTGACCACCGGCAAGTTCCCGGCCATCCAGGTGAAGTCCGGCGACCGCTTCAAAGCTGTGATCGGCTGCCTGTTCAACGGTCTGACCTGCAGCGTGCGCTTCCAGCTCAACTACCGGGCCGACGGCGGTTCGCTGCAGACCCTGGGCCAGTGGGACCAGACCTACGACGGCAATCTCCAGTCGCTCGACCTTGACCTCTCCCCGCTGGCGGGCAAGTCGGTCGAGTTCGTGCTGGCCGTCTTGGCAAACGGCCCCTCCAACCAGGATTGGGCCTTCTGGCTGGCGCCTCGCGTCGTCGGGCCTCCCAGGTGAGCCCTGCCCCGCGCCTGTACCTCATTGACGGCCACGCCCTGGCCTACCGGGCCTACTACGCACTGACCCGGGGCGGAGACCCCGCCCGCTGGATGACCGCCTCCGGCGAACCAACCGCCGGCACGTATGGCTTCACCTCGGTGATCCTCCGGCTGTTGGAACAGGAGTCGCCAGAGTACCTGGCTGTGTCCTTCGATACCGGCCGCACGTTTCGCGACGACCTGTTCGCCGACTACAAAGGCACTCGTGAAAAGATGCCGGATGACCTGCGCTTGCAGATCGAGCGCATCCGCGAGGTCGTCGATGCGTTTGGCATCCCCACCCTGGAAGCCGACGGATACGAGGCCGATGATGTCCTGGGCACCGTCGCTGGGATCGCTAGCCAGCAGGGCGTGCAGGTGCTCATTCTGACCGGGGACCGCGATCTGCTGCAGCTCGCCACCAAGAATGTCGTCATCCGATTGGCAGGCCAGAAGCTCGCCGAGGCCATCGACTACGGGCCAAAGGAAGTTCGGGAAAAATACAGCCTCGATCCATCCCAGCTGGTGGACCTGAAAGCGCTGGTCGGCGACACCAGCGACAACATACCCGGAGTGCGGGGGATCGGTGAGAAGACCGCGGTATCGCTGCTTCAGGAATACCGCGATTTCGATGGCATCTACAGCCACCTGGACGAGATACCCCCGCGCCTTCGCACCAAGCTCGAAGAAGGTCTCGAGGACGGCCGGTTGAGTCGCAAGCTGGGTCGAATCGTGACCGACGTTCCGGTCGAATTCAATTTGGAAGCCTGCCGGGCTCGGCAGTTTGACCGCGATCGGATCGTCGTTCTGTTCCGCGAGCTCGAGTTTCGGTCGCTGCTCGACCGCCTCACCAAGCAGGCGGGAGCGGACGCCGATCT
>CAYHJH010000053.1:0-7568 GCA_964356605.1 uncultured Anaerolineaceae bacterium | reverse complement strand
CCGCTGACCGATCCCAATATCGAGAAGGTCGGTCACAACACGAAGTTTGACTTTACCGTCCTGGCCCGTTACGGCCTGGAGGTCGAGCCGCTCACCTTCGACACCATGTTGGCCGAGTGGCTGCTCAATCCCTCCTCTCGCAGCCTGGGCCTCAAGAACCTGGCCTGGGTTCGCCTCGGGATCGAGATGACGCCCATCGAGGAGCTGATTGGGACCGGGGCCAAGCAGCGCTCGATGGACGAGGTGCCGATCCAGGAGGTCGCACCGTACGCCGCCGCCGACGCCGAGGTCTGCCTGCGGCTGCGCAAGGACCTGGAGAAGGAGTTGAAGAGGCGCGGCCAGGGCTCGCTCTTCTATGATCTGGAAATGCCGCTCGTCCGCGTGCTGGCCGACATGGAGATCGCCGGGGTAGCCCTCGACACGAAGTTCCTCTCCAAGCTGTCGAAGGAACTGGCCACCCGCCTCGAAACCCTGGAGGCCAAGCTCTTCAAGCTCGTCGGCCATCCCTTCAATGTCAACTCCACCCAGCAGCTTTCCCAGGTGTTGTTCGACGAGCTTGGTCTGAAGCCACCGGACGGCTCGCGCCGTACGGCCTCCGGTCATTACTCCACCGCTGCCGATGTCCTCGATTCCCTGAGCGAGGACCACAAGGCAGTCGCACTCATACTGGAACACCGGGAGCTCTCAAAGCTCAAGTCGACCTACACCGACGCGCTGCCGGAACAGCTCAATCCAGACACCGGCCGGGTGCACACTTCCTACAGCCAGACCGGCGTGGTGACCGGCCGGATCGCCTCGGCCAACCCCAATCTGCAAAACATCCCGATCCGCACCGAGCTGGGCAGGAAGATTCGGCGGGCCTTCGTGGCGGCTCCCGGCAACACCCTGCTTGCGGTGGACTACTCACAGATCGAGCTGCGGATCGTGGCCCACATCGCCGGCGACAAGGCCATGATCAAGGCTTTCCATGAAGATCAGGACATTCACTCAGCCACGGCTGCGGCCGTGTTCGGCACAACCTTGAAAAAAGTGACGCCCGACCAGCGGCGCAGAGCCAAAGCGGTGAATTTTGGGCTGATCTATGGGATGTCACCCTTCGGCCTCACCCGCGCCACCGACCTGACCCTGGCCGAGGCGGAGGAGTTTGTCAAGGTGTATTTCGATCGCTTCCCTGGCGTCCGCGCCTACTTGGACAAGGCTCGCGCACAGGCAGCGGAGCAAGGCTATGTCGAAACGCTGCTCGGCCGGCGGCGATATTTCCCACAGCTTGCGCAGGGGGCAACGCCCAGCCCGGCCCAGGTGCGGGCGAGGGCGGAGCGGGAAGCGGTCAATTCACCGATCCAAGGTTCGGCGGCCGACGTCATCAAACTGGCGATGATCGAATTGCCGGATGCTCTGCGCTCCGCCAAGCTGAAGGCGAAAATGCTGCTCCAGGTTCACGACGAGCTGGTCTTCGAGGTCCCCACCAAGGAGTTGAAGAAGACTGCCCGGGTGGTCCAGCAGGTCATGCAATCCGCCTACAAGCTTAAAGTCCCGCTGAAGACGGACGCCAAGGCCGGTCTCAACTGGGAACAGATGGACCCACTCGGCTGAGCGCCAGCACCGTCTGGCCCGGCTAGGCCGTTCCCGCTCTCGCGCCTCCTCTCAATCTCACCCTCGATCTACGGTCGGAATCCACTGAAAGCGGCCGTGCTACCGGTCCTGTGCTAGAATCGCTTCCCCAAATTACGATGGCTGGACGAGAGGATCTTTTCAACGAATCCATGCGCCTGGGCCACTCGGCCGCCTGGGACCTGCAATGGAACCGGGCCATCGAGTTCTACCGTAAGGCGCTGGCCGAATTCTCTAACCATCCCAATGCCCTGAACAGCCTGGCGCTGGCCCTGCTCGAGACCGGGCAGCTGGACGAAGCGCTGCTGGTTTATAAGACCGCCGCGCAGGGGAGCCCCGAAGACCCGATCCCGGCGGAGAAGTGCGCCGAGATATACGAGCGCCTCGGGAAGATCAAGGAGTCCATCCAAGCCCGCGAGGACACCGCCGACATGTACATCCGGCGGAAAGATGCGGGAAAGGCGGTGGACAACTGGCGCCACATCGCCCGGCTCGATCCAAAGAACCTGGCCGCGCGCACTCGGTTGGCGCTCACCTACGAACGCCTCGGACGCACCCGCGATTCGACGCTCGAATATCTCTCGGTGGCCTCGATCTTGGCTGAGAGCGGAAAGGTCGACCGGGCCAAGGAGGCGGTTCAGCGCTCCCTTGCAATCCTGCCCGGCGATCCGGAGGCCACGCGCTACCTACGACTTCTGAACCAAGGCAAAAGACTTCCTGAGCCTCCCCAGCCGCGGGGCGGCACTGCACCGCTTCGCATGGCCCAGGTGCAGGAGTACCTGCGGGCGGACGCCAGTCAACCCTTGGAGGTCGACGAACAGCTCAAAGACCCCGAAACGGCAGCCCAAGGCGAGGCACTGACTATCCTGGCAGGCATTCTCTTCGAAGAGCCCAAGGAGAACGGCAAAGAGCAAGGGCTGGGTATGGCGAAGATCACCAGCGGTCAGACCGGTGAACTCAAGCCATCCTCGGCAATCTACCGCTACTTGGCGCAGGCCATCGACCTTCAGACCCGGGGTCACAAAGAGCAGGCGGTGAAGGAGTTCATGCGGGCGATGGAGAGCGGCCTCGACCATCCGGCCGCCCACTACAACCTGGCGATGCTGCTGAAAGACCTGGGTAAGACCGATGAGGCCCGCAAGCAGTTGGTGGCTTCTCTGGGTCACCCCGCCCTTGCCCTCGGCGCCAACCTGGCCCTGGGGCGCCTGGCCAATGAGAAGCAAGATATCCGCGAAGCCGCCCGTTATCTGCTCCAAGCCCTCAAGCTGGCTGACAGCCTCACCGTCCAGCAGGGGCAATCCAAGCAGCTCAATCAGTTTTATGAAACGCTGCTTGCCTCCCAAACGGAAGGAGATAAGCGGCAGCTAGCCAAGATCGTGGACCACACTCTGAAATTCCTCAGTGGTCCAGAATGGCTCAAGCGATTGAAGCAAGCCAGGGAGGAGCTCGATAAGAAAGGTGAGGGGGCCGGAGTCCTGCCGATTGCTGAGATGCTCGCGGTCGGCAACACCGATCGGGTTCTCAAGTCTATGCAGCGGATCGATCGGATGATGGATCAGGGCCTGTACGCCTCCGCACTGGAGGAATCCATGCTTGCGTTGGACTACGCGCCGACGTACCTCGCGCTGCACCGGCGCATGGCAGAGATCCAGATCGCCTCCGGACGATCGGAGGCTGGGTACGCGAAACTTTCGATGATTGCAGAGACCCATCGCGTGCGCGGTGAGAGCGCTGAGGCCACCGATGTTTATATGAAGATCCTGCAGGTCTCCCCGGTGGATATCCCCTCCCGCAGCCGGCTGATCGATCTGCTGGTGCAGCAAGACCGGGGAGATGAGGCCATCACTCAGTCGATCGAGTTGGCGGGAATTTATCGCGATATGGCCGAGCCCGACATGGCTCGCAAGACTCTGGCCAACTCGCTACGCCTCTCGCAACAGATGGTCACCGGCAACGGCTGGTCGCTGCGGATCCTGCACATGATGGGCGATATCGACCTCTCCCGGTTGGATCAGCGCAGGGCGTTGCGGGTGTTTGAACAGATCCGAACGCTTGATCCCAGCGACGATAAGGCCCGGGTGAACCTCATCGACCTCAATTTGCGCATCGGTCAGGAGGATCAGGCCGCCAAGGAATTGGACAGCTACCTGGAGTTCCTGGTCGAGTCCGGGCGAGGACCCGAAGCCCTCAACCTGTTGGAGGAGATGGCCCGTGAGCACCCCGGCAAACAGTCTCTGCATGCCCGCTTGGCGGAGGCCTACAAAGCCGCAGGCCGCATCGCTGACGCCATTGCTCAATATGACGCGCTGGGAGAGATCCAGCTGGACGCTGGACAAACTGAAGACGCGATTCGCAGCATCCAGGCCATCGTCGATCTCAACCCGCCCGACATCGAAGGCTACGTGGAGCTGCTGCGCAACCTGCATAGCCAGTAGGTACTCCAGGCAGCCGTGAACCGAAATCTCGGGCGCGGCGGGCGGCCCCTTCCAGGGTTCTCATTTCGTGGAGCATGTTGGTGGACCCATCATCCGTGAGCGTTTCCGCGCCTGATCCCTGATGAGCGACCTGTTGGCTGAAGTCACATTCTTTTTGCAACGGCTGGACGCCCTGGCCGTTCTCGACCTGCTGCTGGTTACTGCGGTCTTTTTCTTAGTAGTCAGTTTGCTGCGCGGGACACGCGCGGTAGTGCTGCTGCGCGGTATGGTCCTGCTCATCATCATCATGGTCCTGCTCACCAGCCTGCTGCCTTTGCCCGCTTTCTCTTCGCTTCTCACCGCCACCTTGCCCGCACTGCTCTTCGTCATCCCGGTCGTGTTCGCGCCGGAAATCCGGCGGGCCTTCGAGCGACTCGGCCGCGCGGGGACCTTTTTCAGTCTGTTCTCCGAACCGGCTGAAGCCGAACGCACGGTGAACCTGATCGTCAGCGCCGCCGAACGCCTGGCCGAAATCCGGTACGGCGCGCTGATCACGATCGAGCGGGAAGACCGGCTGGATGAATACGTCGAGACCGGCGTTCCGGTGGATGCCAAGCTGACCACCGAGCTGCTCGTTCAGATCTTTTACATCAACACGCCGCTGCACGACGGCGCAGTGATCCTGCGCGGCGACCGGGTGGCCGCAGCCTCCTGTGTCATGCCGCTGTCGGCCAGCGGCGCACTTTCCGCCGGCACCCGCCGCAAGCTGGGGCTGCGACACCGGGCCGCGCTGGGCGTCAGCGAAGTGAGCGACGCCGTCTCGGTTGTAGTTTCGGAAGAGACCGGCAGCATTTCTATAACGCATAACGGCAAGATGATTCGGAAGCTCGACCGCAGCAGGCTGCGGAATATCCTGACTGCGTTCTATCGCCCACGCAAGATCGCCGGCCTCCCAAGTTGGCTGAGCGACTGGCTGGTCCGATCCGGCCGATCTCAGGCCGAACCCCCGGGAGACTGAGAGGCTAGCCGATGCTTCGCTGGCTTTGGAGCAACCTCAGCTCGCTCCTGTTGGCCTTCGTCCTGGCGGTGGCGGTGTGGATCGTGTCGGTCATCAACGAAGACCCCACTGAAACCCGTGAGCTCCCCTCCCCGGTGGCGATCGACTACATTGGCTTGCGACAGGGATTGCTGATCGTCGGTGACCCTCCCCCGACGAGCGGAAGGGTCACGATCCGGGCCCCGCTTTCGGTCTGGGAGCTTATCGGCATCGACAACGTCGGGCTGGCGGTCGATCTCGCCGGCTTGGAGGAAGGGACTCACCAGCTACCGGTTCAGCCAATCCTGGGCGTACAGCCCGCCCGCGTGTCGGCCCATGAACCCGACCTTGTGACCGTCACGCTCGAGCGGGCCGCCACCACCAGCCTGGATGTGGAGGTCGTGACCTTGGGTGAGCCGCAGCTCGGCTACCGTACCTCCTCGGCGGGTGTTTCCCCAGCGCGTGCCACCCTGGTAGGCGCGGTTTCTCAGGTGGAACGGGTGGCGACGCTGCGGGCCGAGGTCAACGTGAGCGACCGGCGCGAGAGTTTCGAGCAGGAGGTGCCGCTCGTCGCCATGGACGAGCAAGGCAATCGCCTGTTGGGGCTGCAGGTTGACCCTGCGCGAGTCCAGGTAACCGTACAGATCGAGCCGCGCGAGCGGTTCCGACTGGTCTCCGTAGTTCCGAACCTCGAAGGGGAGGAGCAATTGTCGGAGGCCGGGTACCGGCTCACCGACGTCTCGGTCACTCCCGATGTGGTGACCGTCTTCTCCTCCGACCCCGAGGCGCTGGAAGCGCTGCCAGGTTTTGTCTTCACGCTCCCGCTTGATCTCTCCGGCGCCACCGGTGATCTGGAGCGGCGGCTCTCGCTCGATCTCCCACCGGGCATCTCGCCGGTCGAGAACCAGGGCGTGCTGGTCAAGGTAAGTATTGCGCCGGTAGAGGGCACTATCACGATCACCCGCCTGGTGGAGGTTCGCGGGTTGGCGGTCGGCTTGTTCGTCCGGCTCTCCCCCGAGGTAGTCGACATCATCCTGACCGGCCCGCTGCCGACATTGAATGCACTGAAGCTGGAAGACGTGCGCGTGATCGTAGACCTGCTCGACCTTGGACTCGGCACGCATCAAGTCCCTCCCCAGGTGATCATCTCTCCGACCGATGTTGAACATAAGCCGGTATTCCCGGCCACCATCGAAATCAGGATCACCAGCACGCCTCCCACACCTAGCCCCTAAACTCTCCATGCCCAAGCCAGTCGTCGCCCTGGTCGGGCGCACCAACGTCGGCAAGTCGACGCTCTTCAACCGCATGGCCGGCGAGCGGCTCGCGGTGACCGACAGCCAGCCCGGCACGACCCGTGATCGGTTGGTGGCCGAGGCGGAGTGGAACGGTGTACCCTTCGACATAGTCGACACCGGGGGTTTCGATCCGGCCAACAAAGGGGAATTGCGCGCTCAGATTCGAGCCCAGGCGGAGTTGGCCGTCCAGGACGCCGACGCGGTCGTGTTCCTGGTGGATGGCGAGAGCGGGGTATCACCCCTGGACCGCGAGCTCGCCGACGTGCTGCGACGGCAACAATCCACTCTAGACGGAAAGCCCAGTCCACCAATTCTGCTGGTGGTCAACAAGGCCGACAATCCCGCTCGCCGGGAGCAGGCGATTGAGTTCTTCGAGCTCGGTATGGGGGATCCCATCCCGATTTCTGCGCTGCATGGCACGGGCACGGGAGATCTCTTGGACCTGCTGATCAAGGCGCTTGACCGAGGAGATGCCGAAGAGCCAGCGGCAGAGGAGCGAGTCGGGATCGCCATCGTCGGCCGGCCAAACGTCGGCAAGTCGAGCCTGTTGAACCGGCTGCTCGGGGAGGAGCGAGCAATTGTGTCTCCCACTCCGGGCACCACCCGGGACGCGATCGACACCTCGCTGACTTTCCAGGGCATCCCCCTGACCCTGATCGACACAGCCGGCATCCGCCGCCGCGGTCGGATCGAGCCCGGCGTGGAAAAATACTCGGTCCTGCGGGCACTCAAGGCGATCGAGCGAGCGGATGTCGCCTTGCTGCTGATCGATGCGTTGGAAGGTGTCGCCGCCCAGGATGCCCACATCGCGGGCATGATCCTTGAGAAATGGAAGAGCGCGGTGCTGCTGATCAACAAGTGGGACGCGGTGCCCCAGCAGGCCGGCACGGAGCGAAACTACGCCAAGCAGACCCGCGCCCAACTCAAGTTCCTGGATTTCGTGCCGGTGCGATTCATCTCTGCCCTTCACGGGAGCGGCGTCGATGAGGTACTCCCGCTGGCGCTCCAAATCCAAGAAGAGCGATTGCGCAGGATCCCAACGGCGGAACTCAATCAGGTCTTGCAGGCCGCCCAGGAGGCCCACGCGCCCCCTTCCAAGGCAGGAGTGCGGCTGCGCATCTACTTCGCCTCTCAGGTGCGAACCGACCCCCCGACCTTCCTGTTCCAGGTGAATGACCCCGAACTGGTCCACTTCAGTTACGCCCGCCA
>CAYHJH010000052.1:0-8990 GCA_964356605.1 uncultured Anaerolineaceae bacterium | reverse complement strand
GTCGAGCCGGAAATCCTGGCCGCCACCTGGCGGGACCTGCGGCTCATCGCGGCACTGGAAAAGCTCTGCTTCGGCCAGGATTCCTGGCCGTGGGTGGAGATCCTGGCGGCGCTGACGCTTCCCGGGACGATCCGGCTCAAGGCCGAGCTAGCCGGCGAAATCATCGGATTTGTGATTGGGGATCGCAGAGCGCGAAAGGACTTGGGCTGGGTAGCCTCGATTGGGGTCCATCCATCCTACCGCCGTAGAGGACTAGGTCGCCTGCTGCTGGCGGCCTGTGAGGCACAGTTGGGGACCCAGCGGGTTCGGCTGTCGCTGCGCAGGTCCAATGAGCAGGCGCTGGCGCTCTACCGGCAGGTCGGATACTCCCAGGTAGGAGTGTGGCCTGAGTATTATCGGGACGGCGAGGACGCGCTGGTCATGGAGAGAGTCCTTTCGCGTTGATGGGTGTCTTCTCTGGTAAAATCCTTTCCCCTGGGCGTCGATCAATCGGCGCCCAAGCTTTGAAAGAAGGGAACGCAGATACCAAATGAGGATCATGTTGCTGAAGGATGTCTACAAGTTGGGTCGGGCAGGCGATGTCAAGCGGGTTGCGGACGGGTACGGACGGAATTACCTGATACCCCAACGCCTGGCCACATTGGCTACCGACGGGGCGCTGAAACAGGTTGACCGGATTCGCTCGGCGGCGGAGGGGGAGCGTGCGCGGCTGAATCAGGAGCTGACGGCGGTGTTTAATCAGCTCAATGGGCTGCAGTTGAATTTCCCGGTTAAGGCCGGGGAAACTGGGAAGCTGTACGGCGCGGTGACCCATCAATCGATCAGTGAAGCGATTCATCAGTCCAAAGGAATCCAAGTTGATCGCAATCATATCCTCGGCGAACCGGTCCGATCGATTGGAGTCCACAATGTCAAGGTCCGCCTGACCGTTGACTTAATCCCGGAGCTCATGATCGTCGTGCATCGAGAGGAACTACCGCCCGAGTCGGCCTTTGAGCAGGCCGCGCCTGAACCTGAGGAGGCGGTCGGAGCATTCGGTGACCTGCAGGCGGAGCTCGAGGCGCAAGAAGCAGAGGAGCGTCGGCGTCCGGCTGAGCGAAAGCGAGACGAGTCCCGCAGCATCCCTCCCGAGGCGGAATCTCAGGCGCAGCCGGGCTCGGACCGGAGGTACCAGGAAGAATAGGGGAAGGACGCCGAACAATCCCTGGGGGGTTGGGCAGGGAAAATGGAGGAAATTGGGAAGACTCTTCGCGAGGCCAGGACTCGCCTCGGACTGACCTTAGAAGAGGCCGAACGTTCCACTCGCATCCGCACTTACCACCTCGAGGCGCTGGAACGCGGTGATCTGAATTCCCTCCCCTCGCAGGTGCAGGCCCGAGGGTTCCTACGCAATTACGCCGACTACCTCGGCCTGGACTCCGAACCACTTCTTCAGCGCTACTCTGAAGTCAGCAATTCCCAACGTACTGGCCCATTCAGACGAGCCCGCTTCAATGAGCTGCCGACCCGTCCGGCGGTCCGAGTCCGTACTCGCCGGTTCTCGGCGGACCTGGTCGTCGCGGCCGTCGTAACCCTGGTGGTGCTGGCGGTCCTGATCGGTGGATTCGGCCGGGTGGCGGCCTCACTGCGCGAGCGAAACGAAGCTTCCTCCCCCTTTCTGGTCCCGACCTTCACTCCGGATCTTCAGGATTCGGGCTCGCTCCAACCCGCGGAGGCGAGCGTGGCTGAGACTCCGACGCCCTCTGTCGTGATCGAGGGCGGACTGAGCGGAGTGGTTGACTTGCGTCTGCTAGTTGAAAAACGAGCCTTTGTCGTCGTCGAAGTCGATGGAAGCGAGATCTATCGTGGACGCCCGAGCCCGGGGGAACTGCTCGAATTTCAGGGGGATGACCTCGTCAAGGTGACGACTGGAAATGCAGGCGGACTGCGGGCCTTTTTCCGAGGGGAGGATCAGGGTTTGCTGGGTGAGCTGGATCAGGTGGTCGTGCGCCTCTGGACCTTGTCAGGCGCGATTACTCCGACACCAAGTCCCACACCGGACTCCTGATCTTGAGAAAGATCTGGATTGGCTTGGCAGTTTATTTGGTTCTTTTCTTGTTGATCAACTTCATCGTTAAGCTCGTGGTCGGGTCCTCGCTTGTAAGCATCTTGCTTGACCTGCTGGACGTGTAAGGCTCGACCAGGCTTTTTCCCCCAGCGGCCAGGATCTCGCCGCTAGAGCGCACTTTCGGCTAAAAAAAGAGGGCTGTCTCAGAATTAGTAGGAAGCACGGCGTTAGGCAGTCATCCTGAGCCTGACCTCGGCGAGCTCAGTCGAGCCGTCGAAGGATGACTGCCACGTGAGCCTGACTTCGGCGAGCCGTCGCGTCATGCCAAGCCAGAAAGGCTCATGCTGAGCCTGTCGAAGCATGAGCCCGTCGAAGACCTCGTCAAAGCAGGCCCTTAAACATGACCGGGGCTGTCCGACGAGGCCGGCCCCGGTCTGCGAAGCGAATCCTAGCGTTCCTCGGGAGGATCCTCGTCGGTCACCTCCCGGAATCGGCCCTCCACGACGGAAGTCAACGCGTCCATGTGCTCCCGCACCACCTCCGGCGGGCACAGCTCGACGAACAGGTAGGTCGCCAGCCAGAGCGCCGCGGCATCATCGATCGGCCCGACCACCAGGTCGGGTACAAAGATGTAGATCAGGGAGGCAATCGGAATCAACTTGATCAGCGGGCTTACCCGGCGGTCGGCCATCAGGCGCAGGATCAGCTTGATCCGTAGAGTCAGCCCCTGCACAACGCCACCGCCGGGCACGATGGGATTCTCGGACATCGCAGGCCGCATTATACCTTCCGGGCGGGTCGAGAATGCGCATGTTAGAATCGCTCGGCCTGGCAGCTTTGGCCCGATCGAGACCTCCGGCTGCCGGCTCCTCCGGTGGTTGGATGGTAACTGACACGCTCTCCCGGCCCCTACGCGATCTGCGGATCTCGGTCACGGATCGATGCAACTTCCGCTGCGTGTACTGCATGCCCAAGGAAGTCTTCGGTCGTGACTTTCAATTTCTGACCCGCGAGGAGCTGCTCAGTTTCGAGGAGATCGAGCGGCTAGCTCGCGCCTTCCACCGCCACGGGGTTAGAAAGATCCGTCTGACCGGCGGTGAGCCGCTGGTGCGCCGGGAGGTCGAGAAGCTGGTGGCAATGCTGGCCAAGCTGCCCGGCATCGACCTCACCATGACGACCAACGGGTTGCTGCTGCCCCAGAAGGCCGAGGCCCTGAAAGCGGCTGGCCTCAATCGAATCACCGTAAGCCTCGATTCGCTGGACAAGGCGGTCTTTCAAGCGATGAACGACGTGGGCGCCACGGTCGAAGCCGTCCTTCAGGGCATCGGTGCGGCCGAGCAGGCCGGGCTGCACCCGATCAAAGTCAATATGGTCGTCAAGCGCGGGGTAAATGAGGCCAGCGTGCTCCCAATGGCGCGCTATTTCCGAGAACGGGGTCACATTCTGCGCTTCATTGAATTCATGGACGTCGGACACACCAACGGATGGCGCTTGGACGACGTCGTGCCGGCGACCGAAATTGTTGCCGGGATCGGCGCTGAGTTTCCGCTCGAGCCGACAGAGCCCAACTACCAGGGAGAAGTGGCCAACCGCTACCGCTACCGCGACGGCGGAGGCGAAGTCGGCTTAATTGCCTCGGTGACCCAGCCGTTCTGCCGCGACTGCAGCCGAGCCCGGCTCTCGGCAGACGGCATGCTGTACACCTGCCTGTTCGCGGTCAAGGGCCACGATCTGCGCAGTCTGCTGCGAGCGGGGGCCTCCGATGAGGAGATCTACGAGGCCATTGGAGCGGTGTGGCGCGTACGGACCGACCGCTATTCGGAGATCCGCTCGGCGGAGACCGTGGACCTGCCGAAAGTGGAGATGTCTTACATCGGCGGCTAGGAAGCTTTTCACGTCCCTGTGACCGGGCGCGAGGCCAGACTGCGTGCCCGGTCTTTTATTTCGCAGGTAAGGTGGCGGGAGGCGAGCTCCGCGCACAAAGGACCTCGGATTTCCTACTGCGGCGGAGGCGAGCTTAAGCTATCCTTGGGCGCTTCAGCGAAGGATCTGCATGAGACGTTGGCAGTTCTGGCTGGGAGCCGGGATCAGCGCCGGGCTGATGGGATTGGCACTGCGCGGGCTGCGGCTGGAGGAAGTGTGGGCGGCGATGCAGGGGGCAGCCTATGTGTGGCTGATCCCCGGCGTGGCGGTCTATTTTCTGGCCGTCTGGGCCCGTGCTTGGCGCTGGCACTATCTGCTGCGGCCGCTGAAGCAGGTTCCCACCTCGGTCGTCTTCCCCATCGTCTGTATCGGCTATATGGGCAACAATATCTACCCGGCCAGGGCGGGGGAGATCTTGCGGTCTTACGTACTGCGCCGAAAGGAATCGGTTCCGATGAGCGCCTCGCTGGCGACGATCGCGGTCGAGCGCAGCTTCGACGGCGTGGTCATGTTGGCATTCATCGTCTTCAATCTGGGTGAGCTAGCCAGAGCGACTGCCGACGCCGGCTTAGTTGGGGACATCCGATCGGTCGCGATTCTCGGGGCGGCGGTCTTCTTATTGGCAGTTGTGGTCTTTGCGATCTTGGCGGCCTTCCCTCAGCGCGCCGAGGCTGTCCTTAGCCGCATTCCGCTTCCTGACAGCATCCGCCCGAAGGCGGTTGGGCTGGCAAGCCGGTTCCTGGATGGCCTCGCCTCGCTGCGATCTCCCAAAGACGTGTTTATGGTGCTGCTCACCTCGGTGGTTATCTGGCTGCTGGAAACCGGAAAATACTGGCTCGTGATGCAGGCCTTCCCATTCGAGCTGAGCTTCTACGCACTGATGCTCATGAACGGGATTGTCAACCTGGCCACGACGATTCCCTCGGCTCCCGGCTACATCGGAACCTTTGACGCGCCCGGGATCGCCGTGCTTGCAGCGTATGGTGTCCCTAAGGCGCTGGCCACCGCCTACACCCTGGTCTTGCACGCGGCACTGTGGCTTCCGATCACGCTGGTCGGTGCCTACTACATGGCCCGCGAGAGCATCCGCTGGAGTGAGATTCAAGCGGAAGTGGCCCAGGAGGCGTCCGGCTGACTCAGCGAAACTGGCCGAGAGTCGACGGGAATTGGCGATGACGCGAACCTGCTTGCCACGGGTCGAACAGGACCCGAAATGAAGCGAGTTGCAATCATCGGGGCTGGTGCGGGTGGGCTGGCTGCCGCCTACGATCTGGCGCGCGCCGGGCGGCAGGTGACGGTCTTCGAAGCGGAGAACTACGTCGGCGGGCTCGCCGCTGGCTTCAAGCAACCCCACTGGGATTGGTCGGTGGAGCGCTACTACCACCATTGGTTTGCATCGGACCGGCACATCCTGGGCCTGATCGACGAGTTGGGCTGGAAGGATCAGGTGATCTTTCCACGGCCGATCACCGTCGTGTATCACGCCGGCTCGTTCTATCCACTCGATTCACCGATCGCGGTGTTGCGCTTCCCTGGCATCCCGCTGCTCGACCGCTTGCGGATCGGGATCGTCATTGCATATCTCCGTTACATCGCTCCCTGGCAGCCGCTGGAGCGGTACACCGCCCACGACTGGCTGGCCAGGCGAGTGGGCCGCCGCGCCTATGGTTCTCTGTGGGAGCCGCTGCTGGTTGGAAAGTTCGGCCCGCATTATCGCGATGTCAACATGGCCTGGTTCTGGGCGCGGGTTAAGGCGCGCACGCCACGGCTGGGCACCTTCCAGGGCGGATTTCAGGCCTTCATGGATCGGCTGGCGGAGCAAGTCGGTCAGGTCGGGGGAACAATCCAACTGCAAACTCCGGTCGAACACATCGAACCCTCCATTTCGGGCGGCCTGCGGCTGCGGGTGATCGGCGAAGACCGGGAATTCGATCAATGCCTGGTCACTACTTCTCCGGCCCTGCTGGCACGGCTGACACCGGCCCTCCCGCAGGAGTATTTGCAGGGGCTGCTGGCCCTCAAGTCGATGGGCGCAGTGGTGATGGTTCTGGCGCTGAACCATCGTCTCTCGGAGAAAGGGCACTACTGGCACAACCTGCCAAAAGCTGCCGGCTTCCCGTTCCTGTCTCTCGTCGAGCACACCAATTTCGTGCCGTCGGAAAAATTCGGGGGCGATCACATTGTGTATTGTGGCGACTACCTGGACCCGGCCCATGAGTATTTCCGCTTGACCAAAGACGAGTTGCTCCAGCGATTCCTACCCGCGCTCCCACGCTTCAATCCGGAGTTCAGGCCGGATTGGATCCAGGAGGCCTGGCTCTTCCGCACCACCTATGCCCAACCGGTGCCCCCCGTGAATCACTCGAAATCAATACCCGACTTGCGAACTCCGATTCGCGGCTTGTGGCTGGCGAGCATGAGCCAGGTATATCCATGGGACCGGGGGACGAACTTTGCGGTGGAGATCGCCCGCCAGGCCGCTGCACGCATGCTGGCAGAGGAGTAGGCCGGGCGGTCGCCAGCCGGGTTAGAATAGCGCCGTTCTGGCGAGCGCCTTACAGGAGGAAGAGGATGGCCAACATCAAAGACGCCATGGCGGTCTATGCTCCGGAGGTCGATCTGGGGGATCCGGTTCCGCTCGAGGAGGCGGTCGCGTTTCTGCAAGCGAAGAGCGGGGTCGAGCAGGAGAAGGTCCTAGCGGTCCTGGGAGCCTTGGTCGAACTGGCCCACTGGTACCTGCTGCGTGGTCGCCCGATTCCGCTGCCCGGGATCGGCAACCTGATACCGACCGTTGCTCTGGATGGAAAATTTGGGGCCGCGGTACAGATCGACCCGGCCTTCACAGAGCGGATGGGCGGGCCGGACGCTTATCGAGCCGGCATTAATCGGCGCGAGAACATTGGCGTCCCGCTGCGCCGTCTGCTTCAGATGTGGAACTCGAGCCACCCGGATGATCGGATCGACCCGCGTTCATTGTGAGCCACCGTTGGGTCGCGGCCGGCCTGGCTGTCACGCTGCTTGCGGCCTGCAGCCCGGCTCAGCCGCCGACTTCCACGGCTGAGCCGACCCCGGCTCGCCCGACTCGAACTCCTCCACCTCCGGCAACTCCAATCCCTACAATCCGCTCCGTCCCTGTGCAAGCGGGGCTCCCCCTTCCGCTCGTACAGACGGATTATTTCGCCACGTCTGGGGCTTGCGCGGCCTGCCATACGAATCTCGTCGACGACTCCGGAGCCGACGTGTCGATCGATTCCGATTGGCGTTCGACGACGATGGCAAACTCGGCTCGCGACCCTTATTGGCAAGCTGTGGTTCGGGCGGAAGTGGCGCGGCACGGCGAAAGGCGCGCCGAGATCGAGGACCTGTGCGCCACCTGCCATATGCCCATGGCTCGCTTCACCGAGGCCGCGGCTGGCAGCCCGGCTGCCATCCTGGACCAGGGCCTACTGGATCCAGACCATCCGCTGCATGTCTTGGCAATGGACGGCGTTTCGTGTGCGCTCTGCCATCAGATCCGCCCCGATGGGCTGGGGTTTGCAGCCAGCTACAACGGAGGCTTTCAGATTGACACCGAACTGGATCCGGGGAAGCGAGTGATCTACGGCCCGTATTCCGTCTCAGAAGACCAATCCGAGTTCATGGAGCTTGGCTCGGGCTACGTGCCCATACAAGGCCTGCACATGGGCGACTCAGAGCTCTGCGGCACCTGCCACACCTTTTTCCTCTCGAGCCCAGATGCCGATGGCGCCGAGTTCCCACTGCAGACAACCTATTTCGAGTGGTTCTACAGCGACTACCGCCGCTCGCGCTCCTGCCAGGACTGCCACATGCCCGAGGCGGTCGGTGGCGTGCGGGTGGCGACCACCAGCCCGTTCCCGCGCAGCCCGTTCGCCCAGCACTCATTTGTCGGAGCCAACACCTATATGCTGCAGTTGCTGGAGACCTTCGTTCAGGAGTTGGAGCTGACCGCATCCGCTGAGCAATTCCAGGCCACCCGGCTCCGCACTGCAGAGCAGCTGGAGAACGACTCAGCCTCGCTGGAGATCGAGGAGCTGCGGCTGTCCGGAAACAGGCTGACGATCGATCTGGTGGTCAGGAACCTGGCGGGTCACAAGTTCCCCAGCGGCTTTCCAGCCAGCCGGACCTGGATCCGGCTGTGGGTCGAAGATAGCGGAGGACAGGTGGTTTTCGAGTCGGGAGGCTATGACAGCGCTGGCCGGATCCTGGGCAACGAGCATGACTTCGATCCGGCTGCCTTTGAGCCGCACTATCTTGCCATCGTGCAGCCCGATCAGGTGCAGATCTATGAGGCGATTCCGAGAGATGCCGGTGGACGGGTCACGACCAGTCTGCTGGATGCAGTCGGGTATGTGAAAGACAATCGCCTGCTGCCGGCCGGGATGGATAAACTGAGGGCGCTGGAGGCGATCCAGGTCCGCGGTCGAGCGGCAGAGGACGAGGACTTTCTGGCTGGAGAGGACCGGATTGAGTATTCGTTCAGTCTGGGCGCGGCAAAAGGCCCGTTTCGGCTTGGCATCGAACTCCTGTATCAGTCGATCGGATATCGCTGGGTGGAGAACCTGCGCGAGTTTCCGGGAGACGAAGTGTCCCGCTTTCTGGGGTTTTATGGGGCGGTTCCGAACCTGCCCGTGGTTGTCGCGCGGCAGATTGCCGAGGTGGGGAATTGAGCCGCGGGGCGATCAGCCCTCCAGCACCTCCAGTAGGACTTTGAAGAGATCGGTCTCGGTGATGATGCCGACTAGCTTGCCGTCCTGAAGCACCGGCAGTCCCCCGATCTTCTTCTCGACCATGATTCGGGCGGCTTCTTGGACCGGAATATCCGGCGAGACGGTGATGACGGGTGCGCTCATCACGTCCTTCAAAGTGACTTTGCTGAGCAGGTAATTCAGTTCCCACACGCTCAAGCTGGTGGCGTCGGAGGGCGAGGCGTGCAGCAGGTCTCGATCGGAGACGATGCCGACCAGCTTACCCCTCTTGTCAACAACCGGGAGCCGGCGGA
>CAYHJH010000051.1:6756-8992 GCA_964356605.1 uncultured Anaerolineaceae bacterium | reverse complement strand
GTCTCAAGAAGCCCCCCGACTGTCCGGCCTTCGGAAGGGAGTGCACACCGGAGGCCCCCTTGGGAGCCACAATGGTCTCCTCGGAAGGAGCCTGCGCCGCCTATTACCGGTATGGTCAGGCGGTTGCGACCGTGTAGCCTGGCGGGAGAAGAGCCATGGGCCAAGTGATCGCGCACGTGAGTTTCGAAGGACCGGTCTGTCCCATCCCGGTGCGTCCCAGTGAGCATATCGTGCTGGGGCACGGGAGCGGCGGACGGTTAATGCACGGCCTCATCGAAGGCCTGTTCCTTCCGGCCTTTGACAATCCGGTGCTGCACGCCGGCGACGACGCAGGGCGGGTGGCGATACGGGACGATGTCCTGCTGGCCATCAGTACCGACTCACATGTCGTACAGCCGTTGTTCTTCCCGGGCGGCGACATCGGACGGCTGGCCGTGTGTGGAACGGTCAATGACGTCTCGATGCTCGGTGCGGATCCGCACTACCTCACGGCCAGTTTCATTCTGGAGGAGGGGATCGAGACCGAAGTGCTACGGAGAGTGGCCAGTTCAATGAAGGCCGCCGCGGCCGAGGCGGACGTGGCGGTCATCGCCGGGGACACGAAGGTGGTCGAACGGGGAAAGGCCGACGGCCTGTATATCACCACCACCGGGGTAGGCACGATCTATCCGGGAGTCGAAGTCGGAGGAAACCGGGCTCTGCCCGGAGACAGGATCATCCTCTCGGGGTCCATCGGAGACCATGGCATCGCCGTGTTGAGCGCGCGCGGAGAGCTGGGGTTCGAGGCCGAGATCGAGAGCGACACCGCTCCGCTCAACCATCTGGTGCGCGCCATGTTGGAGTCCAGCCGGCTGATCCATGTGCTCCGTGATCCCACCCGCGGTGGAGTGGCCACCAGCCTGAACGAGATCGCCAGGGCCTCTCAGGTCGGGATTGTGCTGGAGGAGGGGGCCATTCCGGTGCGCCCCGCGGTGCGGTCCGCCTGCGAGATGCTCGGCTTTGATCCGCTGTACGTCGCCAACGAAGGGAAGCTGCTGGCAATCGTGGCGCCCGAGGAGGCCGAGCAGGTCCTGGAGGCGATGCGCCGCCAGCGCTACGGCCAAGAGGCAGTGATCGTCGGGGAGGTGACCGATGGCCCGTCCGGGCGCGTGCTCATGAAGACTACCATTGGCTCCCATCGCGTGGTCGACGAGCTCAGCGGAGAGATGCTCCCTCGCATCTGCTGAGATCGCCCCGACCCGGGCTGACCATTCATAGCTTGTTCGACTCGGGGGCTGGCCGAGCTTAGAGAGAGGCGGCCCCCACCCGCGCCTAGGCGCGCTCCACCGAGGGCTTTCCCTCCGCACTAACTTCGTCCAGTAGTTCCATATCCCGCTGGAGATTGCGATAGCGGTTGACCAGGCTGAGGACATAGAGTCCCATGCTGCCGAGGATCACCGCGAAACCGAAAACCATGTAGTTCAGGGTGTCTGCGGGAGGCTCTTGTATGAGCATTCTTTCCCTCTCCGGATTCTACTCTTTCTTTTGCTGCGGCCGCCCTGCTAGGCCGACATCATTTCCATCTTGCGCAGTTCCACCTGGTCAGCGAACCGTCCCAACCGCACGCGGTGCCACAGCAGCGTCGCGTAGATGAAGGTGAAGGTCAGCAAGCTGAACATGAAGGCCTGCAGCATGCGCGGGGTCATGTCGAAGGCCCCCTGGGCGGAAGGGTCGCTGCTACCGATCACGACCGGGTGAATGGTACGGAAGAAACGAATCGACAGGAAAGTGATCGGCACGCTGAGGAAGGCGGCGATGCCGTAGACCGCGCCGAAGCGGGCCCGCCGGTCAGGGTCCTCAACCCCCTGGCGCAACATCAGGTAGGCAATGTAGAGCAGCTCCATGATGGTGGCGGTGACCAGCCGCGGGTCCCAGGTCCACCAGGTGTTCCAGACCGGGCGGGCCCAGATCGAGCCACTGGCAATATTAATGAAGGTAAACACCACCCCGATCTCGACCGAGGCGACCGCCAGTCGGTCCCAGCGGCGGTCCCGGCGGGCCAGATACAAGGCCCCGGCTACCACGGTCGCCAGAAACGCCAGGGCGGCCACCCAGCCGGCGGCGACGTGAAAGTAAAACACCCGCTGCACCTCGCCCATGACGGCTTCTCGCGGCGCATAGAAGAACACCATGTAGAGTGCAGCCACCAGCAGCACAATGGTCACCCCCGTGAGAATTTTCAGGTTCCTAGGCATCG
>CAYHJH010000051.1:2177-6656 GCA_964356605.1 uncultured Anaerolineaceae bacterium | reverse complement strand
TTGAACCAGACCCGAATCTCCTCAGCCGGAATCGCCAGCAAGATTCCATTCGTCGCCCTAACTGCCGCGATCAGCACCGGCAGCACTACTGGAAACAGCAAGATGGGAAGCAGGATGTCGCGGGTACGCGCCTGGACGGACATCGCCGAGAGCAGCGTGCCAACGGTGACATATCCGATCGATCCCAACAGGATCACCCCGATCAGGTCCGGACGAATGAGGTTCACATTGTAGAGCAGGCTGTAGATCGGTAGGATGACGACGGCGACGATCAGCATGAAGAGCAAGTTGCCAAGCGCCTTGCCGAAGAACAGCGCCGATCGGTCGACCGGAGCCAGCAGCAGCCCGTCCAGGCAGCCACGGTCCTTCTCGATCGCCATGGCGCGGTTCAGACCCAAGGTGCCGGCGAAGGCGAAGGTCACCCACAGCACGCCGGAGGTGACCGACTGGCGGGTCCGGACGTCCAGTTCGAGCGCGAAGTTGAATACCAGGATCACCAGCAGCGCGAACACCAGCATCGCCCCGAGCAGCTCGCGGCTGCGCAGCTCGGCGGCCACATCTTTCCAGACCACCGCCCCCACGCCGCGCAGATAACCGGCCAGCGCAGATCTTCCGCCGATCCCGGTGACCGCCGTGGCGCGCTCAGCCATGGGTTACCTGGCGATACAGTGCCGTAAGTTCTTGTGCTTCCACATCACCTTTGCGGACCGAGCGCGCAATCACACCACCGGAAAGAATGTCCACCCGGGAGGCAAGCCCGGACGCCCGCGTCAGATCATGCGAAGTCATCACAACCGTGCACCCCTCGCCACTGACTTTGCGAAGGAGCCCATCCAGAATCTCGGCCGCCTCGGGGTCCAGGCCGGTGTGGGGCTCGTCGAACAGCAGCAGCTCGGGCTCGTGCAGGATCCCGCGGGCGATGGCCAGGCGCTGCTGCATGCCGCGCGAGTAATTGCGCACCAGCTCGCGCCGCCGCGCGGTCAGGCCGACGATGCCCAGCACCTCTTCGATGCGCGGCTCAGAGTTCGCAATGCCATACATTCGGCCGTAGAAGCGCAGGTTCTCCTCGGCGGTGAGGTCGCCGTACACGAGGGGCTGATGCGAGACGACCCCCAGCATCCGACGGACCGCTCCGGCTTGCCCCGGGAGGCGCTTGCCGGCAACGCGCACTTCGCCCATTGTGGGCCTAGCCAATGAGGCCAGGATTCGCAACAGGGTCGTCTTCCCGGCCCCGTTCGGCCCGACGACCGCAACGAATTCACCCTCTGCAACCTGGAAGTTCAGACCACGCAGGACGGGCCGTAATCCGAACGCCTTGACCAGGCCGTGCACCTCAATCATCTTTGATCCGCATCGCCGCCGTAGCTCGTTCTTTGAGAGCGGCCCTCCGGCTGCGGTAGGCCTCTTCCGAAATCGTCCCGCTTTCGAACTCTTCGTCGAGGCCGGCTATCGCTCGAAGCAGTTCCTCGAGGTCTTCTGCGACCGCCGATCGTTGCGACCTCCCGCGAACCCACCAGCGCGCGGCCACAAGCCCAGCACCCAACAACGCCGCCCCGCCTACAACGGTGGTCGCAATCGTTGATGCGGCTGCTGCTGGCCCACTGACCCGAAAACGAAGGCTCTCCCCCGGCTGCAGTGGGCCGCCGATGTAGTTGCGCATCGACAGGCCACCCAGGTCGCGCACGCCCTGGTCTTGGAGCCCGGACACTTTCGGTCCGTCCGATGGCACCAGGACTGTCACGGCCTCCACCGGATGCTGCACGACCTGCTCGAACCATCCGGAGCGCGGCATGTCAAAGGCAAAGGCCAGCTGGTCAATGCCCGAGCCCGGCGGGATGGGATCGCGGTCTAGGAATCCATCCTCGGTCAGCTCAAATCGGTCTCCGAGAGTGCCCTCTTCGAAGGTCAGATTGAAGGCATCGGACGGGAGCGAGACTTGCAGCGGCGAGGTAATCACCCGGTCGGAAGGATTGGCCAACACCCACAGCTCGAGCACCCGGATCACGTCCTCAGCCGGAAAATCGATGAGCAGGTGCAGTCGTTCCACAGACAGCGCGCTCGAATCGGAGCTGGCCTCATAGATGGTCAGCGGCAGCTGGAGCGAACTGCCGTCCACTGGGGCGTGCGCCAATTCGGATCGGTAGAGGACGCCCTGATATTCGAGCGCGCTGAAGAAGAGCCTTCCCGGCACCGCTTCCACACCCTCAAACAGGAACTGTCCTGCCGAGTCCGCGAGCGCGGTTCGATTGAGGGCCTCCTGATCTCCGTCGAGACCGAACAATCTCACCTCGAGGCCGGTGGGGACCTGTGCTCCTGCCGTCCCGTTCTGGATCTGACCCTTCACGCTTGCCGGCGCGCCCAGCTCTGCGACCGGGGCCGCCGCTCCCCTCCAGCCCAGATGTTGGACGTAGCTGGAAGCCGCCCAGCGTTCTTCCTCTGTCAGCGTGCCTGCAAACCCTGGCATCTCCTCGCCCACGCCCAGGCCGATTACTTCAAAGGCATCTGCCACTGAGTGGTTGCGGAAGTAGACTGCACCGAACTCGGCCGGCAAGTGACATTCGCTGCACCGTCCTTCGAAGAGCGCCTCACCCATCGCCAGCTCATCCGGTGAAGTACTAAGGCTCAGCGCATACCCCACCACGTCCCAGCGCTCTTGATCGGAGAGGCTGACAAAACCGGGCATCAGCCGCTCGAGGTTTCCCAGGGTGACGGTCGCATACCATTCCTGCGGGATCGCCTCGCGTGAGAGGTTTGGAACCCCGAGTGCGGCCGGCGGGAATTGCAGCGCGGCAGCCATCTCGCCGTCGCCCATGCCCGCTGTTCCGTGGCAGGCGGCGCACTTCTCCGCGTAGATGACGGCGCCGGCGGAGAGATCCGGTTGAGTGGTGGGTGGGCTAGTCTCCTGAACGGTCGGGGCGGTCGGAAGGGGTTGGGCCATCTGCGACGTGGCTACCGCAGGCGGTGGAGTGACGTCCCCGGCCAACGAGCACGCTACGCTCAGCAGTCCGGCGAGCAATGCGGGGGCGAGGCGCGCACCAGCACGGCTCAATCCCCCATATCCTTCTGCGCGGCACCGCAGGTGGAGCAGAAGCGGTCTCCTGGGAAAACCCGCGACCCACACTGGTGACACGCGCGGGTCTCGCCCTCCGGTTTCCCCCTCAGCCGGGCGACCGCAGCCTCGATTTCGGATTCCAATTGGACCTCCGCGCTGGAAGGTACCTGGAGCTCGTCGATCAGACGCAAGACGCGCGCACCTTGCATGGCGAGCCCCTCACGCTGGTAATGGTAGTCCTGCTCGAGCACCTTGCCCATCGTGTGATCGAGGTCGAGTTCCTGGATGGCGTCTAAAACGTGATCCCGTTCGGCATGCAGCGACGACAGCCCCCCACTGACCTCGATGCTCTCCGCACGTCCAACAAGCGGCCGCATCACATAAGCCACCACCAGCACCACCATCGCCAGCGCGAACAGGACCGATCCGAGCTCCATAAGACTCACTGTCCCCTTGCCAGCTCGATATGCGCCAGGACCGACTCGAGCGAGTCGTACGGCCCGATCTGGACCGCGGCGATCCGACCATCCGCGCCGATCACATAGGTCTCGGGGACTCCGCGGATTCGAAACGCCTGCGAGATGCGGGTGCCGAGGTCGGGCCCGTTCGGGTAGGTAATCGCAAGACGCTCCAGGTAGGCAAGGGCCCCTCTCTCGGTGTCGACATAGTCCACGCCCAGGAACGCAACCCCTTGATCCTTGTATTGCTGATACGCCAGCTCGAGCTCACGGGCCTCCTGCTCGCACGGTTTGCACCAGGAGGCCCAGAAATTAACCACGATGACCTGGCCCTGCAAGTCGGCCGTGGACACCTGTTTGCCATCGAAGGCGCTGAGCGTGAACTCGGGTGCCCGGCCGCCGATTCCGACGGGTCCTTGCTGGGCCCGGATTTGCCCGAACCCGAGCAACACCAGCACACCGAGAACGGCTGCCCAGACCGCGATGGTCACCCGACGGCGGATCTGGGGTCTGGGTTGCTCCACGGTCCCTGCAGCTTCGGCCATGCGCCTGATTCCTATCCCCGCCTGTGGAGCTCTTCCTCGAGCTTCTTCAGATAGGGATCGTCCGCCGGAAGCGGCTCATCCTGAGCCTGCGGAGCCCCGAGCCCGCCGAGGGGTCGAAGGACGAGCTCTGTCTTCGGGCGCTGCCAGGCGCGGATCGCGCCGGCTAGCACGGCCGCGCCAGCCAGAAAGAGTGCAGGCGGAAGGAGGTAGACCGCCCAGTTGAGACCGCGAGCTGGCGGAGTCGCGAGCACCCGGTCGCCGTATTGATCCACGAAGTACCGTTCGATCTGATCCTGGTTCCAGCCCAGTGCCAGCTTCTCCCGAATCGTTTCTCGCCACTGTTTGCAGGCCAGGGTGGGACAGACGTCGAGCGGCACGTTCTCACAGACCGGACAGTAAAGGCCCTTGGCGATGGCATTGACCT
>CAYHJH010000051.1:0-2077 GCA_964356605.1 uncultured Anaerolineaceae bacterium | reverse complement strand
GGTCCCCAGGATGAACACCCCTCCGCCGAGCCAGACGAAGTTCACCAAGGGGTTGTGGAAGATCTTAAAGGTGGCGCCCTGCTGGCCGATCGGCTCCCATCCGACGAGCAGCACGTAAAGGTCCTCTTCGAGTGTCGAGCGCACGCCCGGGATGGTCATGGGTTGATTCTCGGACACATAGAAGTCCTGCCGAGGGAAGAGCCGCCCCACGAACTGTCCTTCCTTGTAGACAGCCACCTCGGCGCGCGTGATCTCGCGCCCGTCGGGCGAGTTGAATCGGGTCAGGCCCTCATAGACCATCACGTAGCGACCGAGACTGAGCTGCTCGCCCCTCGCGAGCGTGCCCTGGGTCTCGGTCTGAAAGAGCTCGATGCCGATGATACCGAGCGCCATCAGCACCACGCCCAGATGAATGATGTAGCCGCCGTAGCGGCTTCGGTTGCGTCCTGCCAGCCGAAAAAGGGCAACCGGTACGCTCTCCCCATGCGTCCGGCGTCGAGCCAGCGCGCCGCGCCAGAACTCATACAGCGTCACCAACGCGACCAGGCCGGCCAGCCAGTATCCGAGCAACGCCGCGCCGTTTCTTACTCCGACGAACAGCAGAGCAATTGGCACCAATAGCGACAGTAAGCCGGGCACCCAGAGCTGCCTGCCCAGCATCCGCCAGGAGGAGCTGCCATACGCCGAAAGTGGGGCCACGCCCATCAGCAACAGCAGTCCAGCGAAGAGCGGGCCGGTGATGCGCTCGTACCACTCGGGCCCAACCGTCACGGTCTGGCCGGTGAACAGCTCAGAGGCCAGAGGGAAGATTACTCCCAAGAAGCAGACTGCCAGAATGAGGACGAATAGAAAGTTGTTTAACAGGAACAGGGATTCCCGTGACACGAGTGAGCCGAGCTGGTTTTCGCCGCGCAGCTCGCCCCAGCGATCGAGCAGCAGCCGGACCGAGACCAGGGAGGTGATCCCGATGAAGGCGAAGAACATTGGGCCGATCGCCGATTGAGCGAAGGCGTGGACGGAGGACAGCACGCCGGAGCGGGTGAGAAAGGTGCCGAAGATCACCAGCACATAGGTCAGGATGATCAAGAGCATGTTCCAGTGTTTGAGCATGCCCTTCTTCTCCTGCACCATTACCGAATGCAGGAAAGCAGTCCCGCTCAGCCAGGGCATGAAGGCCGCGATCTCGACCGGATCCCAGCCCCAATAACCGCCCCAGCCGAGCACGTCATACGCCCACCGGCCGCCCAAGATCAGGCCCAGCGAGAGGAACAGCCAGGCCACCAGCGTCCAGCGCCGGGTGACCCGGATCCAGCGGTCATCGGTCCGGCGCGCGACCAGCGCGGCGATGGCGAAGGCGTAAGGGATCACGAAGGACACGAAGCCCAGGTACAGCATCGGGGGATGGATGATCATCCCCGGGTGCCGCAGCAGCGGATTCAGGCCCTGGCCGTCGGTGGGTATCAGCGGGCGGGAGCCTTGCGGGCGGAGGAAGGCCACCACCGTCCCCCCTTGGGAGTCAAGCCAGAGCCGCCGGAAGGGGTTTTCGACGAAGATGACCAGCGATAGAAAGAAGGCCAGCGTGACCATGGTCACGACGATGACCCAGGGGAGCAGATCTCGGTCGCGGTCCCAGCGGCGCAGGCCTGCCGCGCTGGCGAAAGCTGCCATCAGCCACGACCAGAAAACCAACGAGCCTGCCTGTCCGCCCCACAGTGCGGTGACTCTCAGGTAGGGGGGCATGCTGTTGCTGGTCACCTTGGCGACGTATTCGACATCGTAGCGTCCGGAGACCAGCAGGGCGATGATGGCCAGCGCGGCCACGCTGATCAGCGGCCAGGAGAGCAGCATGGCCCGGCGGGCGCTCTCCACTAGCTCGGGCCGTCCGCGCCTCGCTCCGTATGCCGCCGAGCCGGCAGCGTAGAGCGCCAGCAGGAAGGCCAGGACCAGCGCGGCGAAACCGACTTCTTCAATCAAGATGTTTGACTCCTCATCCTAGGGTCATCCTCAACCGTCGAGGGATGCGGGTTGACTATAGACGGTCGACCGTAGACGGTTGACCGTCCACCGTCGTCCGTCC